>JAGBFZ010000281.1 GCA_018110855.1 Oscillospiraceae bacterium | reverse complement strand
CTCCACATTCTCAATGCCTGCCTTTGCAAGCACCGATGTTGCCGCCGCAAACACTGCGGACAGAAGCGCAAACACAAACCACACAGTTTATCATTTCCTTTCAGTAATAATATACTGCTGAATAATCGCTGCCTGCGCCTATGTATTCCGACACTCCTGCCTTATCCGAGGCGCTTGCGTAGAAGGTGGGATCAAGAAGATTCCAGCCCTTGGAATCAAGGAACAGATCAACGGTTATCCAGCCCGTTTCGGAGGTATATATCTCGTTCCATGCGTGGTAAACGTCCCCTCGGACATAGCCCATCACCAGCTTTGCAGGTATTCCCTGAGAACGGCACATGGAGGCAAAAAGTGAAGCATAGTCAAAGCATATCCCCTTACCACGCTCAAGGGTGGAGTCGGGGTCGGGCACATAGCCGCTTTTTACGCTTGCGGCAAGCTCCTTATCATAGGTGATATTTTCGGTGATGTACTGAAACATTGCGGATGCTTTTTCAATATTCCCGCTCTTTCCTGCGCAAAGCTCCGCTGCCTTATAGACGCATTTGTCTCCGTCTGCGAAGTTTATATACTGGGTGGGAAGAAGATAGGGGGAAAGCTCGTCCACCGACGCTTTGAAATCCTTGTCAAGCACGATGGCATAGGTCTTGCCCGAAACATTTTCAAGCACCTTGACGTTATATGTGCCGCTGCCCGACTGCAATGGGAAAACCGTTCCTTCGGGGTCGAGAGAATAGTCGTATATTGCTTCGTCCTTGGTGATGCGCACCTTGACCTTTGAACCCTTTCCTTTGTAGGTGATCTTTATCACACCGGCGTCCGCAGAGGATATATCCACAGCGGCAAGGTCATTTTCAAGCATTTTTTCACCGCTGAAATTCCCCGTTTTTATCTTCGGGACAACTACGGGGGCTTTTTCCTTTGAAACAGCGGACAGAGTGGTAATTACGGCTGTTTCTGATACAGTTTCCGTTTCGGAAATGCTTTCGGTGCTGAGCAGCTCGGAATATTCGGTCTCGGTGATTATTTCCGAAACGGGCGGTTCGGGTTCGGATATGCTCTCGGATGATGTTTCCGTTTGTGAGCTCTCAGCGGTCGTTTCTGAGGTGACTGCGGCAGTTGATACTGTTTCGGCAGCTTCGGCAGAGGTTTCCTTTTGTACTGTTATTGTTTCAGAGGTTACACAGGAAGCAGTTTCTGTGCTTTCAGCTATTACAGAAGATGCTTCTGCCTGCGTTGTTTCAGCGTTTTCCGATGAATTGCCGCAGGCGCACAGTAAAAGGGCTGCCAGCACTGCCGCCCATATGTTTTTTTTCATGCTGCCGCCCTCCTTTTTCGAAAACTGCCGAAATTATCCCATTTTGCATTATTATAGCATATGGGAGGACGGTTTGTCAAGGCTCGGATATGGCATAAAAACTGTATCAATTCAATATCAAGCGGAAAATGTTTTTTATTTATGCCGTACACAAAAAATTCACAATCTTCAGAGAAATATGTGGTATAATTATTATAAGTTTACGCATTGACGGAAGAGGCATACTATAATTATAGGGGAAAGGAGCTTGCATTATGGCTATATCCAAAAAAAGGGACAACAGTGACAGCCGTATCGCTTCTCTCAGGCTTCAGGACAGAGAATACAACGAGATATACCGCAAATGGCGCATTGAACACAAAAAGGACTTCGGCTTCTACTTCCTCGACAACTCGGACGAGCTTACCTATCGGGACGGCGAGGGCTTTATCACAGAGTCCCCCCAAGCGGCTGAGCGTTCCGCTTTTACGGAGATACATTCTCTGCTCGCAAAGTTTCTGTGCATCTATTCTGTGCTGAATCTGATTGTTCCTGCGGTGAGCGGGATCATAACTGCGCCTGAATTTGACATTCCCCTTTTCCGCTCTCTTTCCGCTCTCGTTTCGGGCAATGAATTTGTTTATGTGGCTGTGGATTATTTTGTCAGGATATCGGTCCGTATCCTGCCGCTGTTTTATCTTATGAAAAAGATCAACATGCCAAAAAAGATTTTCATGCCCACCAAAATTTACAACAAGCCCCTCTTTAATATAGCTGCTCCCATGGCTATGCTTACCTTCGGCATCGCTACCATTCTTTCAAATATTCAGCACACCTCGGCGGCTCTTCTGGGTGTTGACCCCACCTTTTCACTGAGGATACCTCATAACAAGATCTGTCTGATCTTATCGGCTTTTCTTACTGTGGTGATAGTTCCCATCATCAGCGAGATCGTTCACCACGGCATTATCCTTCAGATCTTAAAGCAGTTCGGAGACGGATATGCGCTTATCGTCACGAGCATTATTGCCGCTTTAACCACGGGCAATTTCCACATTTTCCTTTTCACCTTCACAGTTATGCTGATAACAGGCTTCTTTGTGGTGCGCTCAGGCTCAATTATTACAGGGTTTATCATGCGCATCATTATCAGCGGAAGCGTTTACTTTCTTACAGTCATCAAAACCATTGCGCTTCCTCAGGGAATGTACATTACCCTGACTGCCGCTCTCATTTTTGCCTACATTGCTGCGGGCTTTACTGCGGTATCGGTTTTCATCAAAAAACACAGCAACAAGATTAACCTTCCTCTTTACAAAATGTATCTTGACACCCGTGAACGGATAATGTGCTGTCTTACTAATGCCTCGGTGATAATGTGGCTGTCTCTCACCTTTCTCATCATGATAATCAAGATAAGGTGGATATGACGCATATGGAACCAAATGAATTTTATATGAACCGTGCTCTGGAGCTTGCAGACATGGCTGCCGCTGAGGGAGAAGTCCCTGTGGGGGCTGTTATTGTCAGGCTCTCGGACGGAGAAATCGTGGGCGAGGGCAGGAACAGGCGGGAAATTTCCCGAAATCCCCTTGCTCATGCGGAGCTTGAGGCTATTGATAATGCTGCCCGTTTTCTGGGCGGCTGGCGGCTCTCGGGCTGCGTGATGTTTGTGACTCTTGAGCCTTGTCCCATGTGTGCCGGGGGGATAATCAACTCCCGCATTGACAGAGTCATTTTCGGCGCCTTTGACAAAAAGGCAGGCTCCTGCGGCTCGGTGACGGATATTTTCGCTCTTCCCTATAATCACCGTCCCGTTGTTTCGGGCGGATTTATGGAGAATGAATGTGCAGGCACTCTTAAATTATTCTTTAAAAAAATGAGGGATAGAAAAATGGATGGCATCAGGCTCGTTCTTGCCGAAACGGAGGATCAGCTCCGCAGGATATCCGAAATTGCGGACGGGATTTGGCATGAATATTTCCCCGGGATAATCTCTGTTGAACAGGTGGACTACATGGTGGAGAAATTCTGCTCCTTTGAGGCGGAGATACAGAATATAAAGGAAGGCTATGAATATTATTTCATAAAGCGCGGCGGGAATGACATCGGCTACACTGCAATCAAGCCCGACGGCGACAGGCTGTTTCTCTCAAAGCTTTATCTGAAAAAAGAGGAGCGGGGAAAGAAATACGCACGAAAAGTTACCGATATGCTCAAAGAAATTGCCCGTGAAAGGGGCATGAGAGCCATTTGGCTGACTGTCAACAAGCACAATGACAGCACCATTGCCGCTTACAATGCCATGGGCTACAAAACTATCGGTGAGGGTGTTGCCGATATCGGCAGCGGCTTCGTTATGGACGATTATTATATGGAGCTTGAGGTTTAAGAAAGGAACGATCATATGAGCTATTATATCGACGAACAGACCCTTAGAGAAGTTATTGAGCTGGTGGGAAAAACTGCTGCGGCTGCCTGCATTTCCTCTTTTCTGAGCGAGGTGGTTTTAAAGGCGGTGGTAAACGCCCGCCCCACTAAAATCGTGGTGGAAAACGGTATCCCTGCCGCTCTTTACACCATCGGCGAGAAGGACAAGCCTACGGCGGTTTATGTAAGCTCACGCCGCTCCAAGGTTGACTGGAAGCCCGTTTTGTTCTTCGGAGCGGTCTTTGCCGGCTGCAAATATATTCTCGATTACAGAGAGAAAAATATTGCGAATGTTAAGTAGCGGGGGACGCCCCGCGGCGAGGTCGCGCTTTTAAATTATTTGGTTCGAAAGCTTTGTAACCGCGCCGATTGTTTTTGCAAAACAGACCGATCAAACGGATTTTGAAGGAGTATTGAATATGGATTTTCCATTTTATGATGCCCCCGACACAGCAGCTATCTGCTGCTGCCATGTGTCAGACGAAGAAAAACCTATTTTGTTTGTATCTCATGATGATGAAGATGGAATGTGGCAATTTTTATGCGGAGAAGCACATGAAACAGATGAAGCAAGAATAGTTTCTTTAAAATATATATTTGATCTGGATAATTCTGTCGGAATGCTGAAGGATATGCCTTGCGGTTATTATTCAACACGAAAAAATCAAAATGATAAATGGATTATTTTAAAGAGATAAATTATCCGATTTATAGAAATAGTATTAATTATCAGAAAGGAATCATCACAGCAAAATGAGCGCAAAGAAAAAGAATTACGATAACGAAAGCATAAGCATTTTAAAGGGTGCGGACAGAGTAAGGAAACGTCCTGCCGTTATATTCGGCTCGGACGATCTTGAGGGCTGCAAGCACTCGGTTTTTGAGATAATTTCCAACTCCGTTGACGAGGCGAGAGACGGTCACGGCGACAGGATAGTCGTTACAAGCTACCTCGATCATTCCGTTGAGGTGGAGGATTTCGCACGAGGCTGCCCTGTGGATTTCAACAACAAGGAACAGCGCTGGAACTGGGAGCTTGTATATTGCGAGCTTTATGCGGGCGGCAAGTACGATGACAGCGATTACGGCTTTTCCTTAGGTCTTAACGGTCTGGGTGCCTGCGCTACGCAATACGCTTCGGAATACATGGACGTTGAGGTCATTCGTGACGGATTCAAATATAATCTTCACTTTGAAAAGGGAGAGAATATCGGCGGTCTTTCCAAGGAGCCTGTCAAGACAAAGAGAACAGGCACAAAGACACGCTGGAAGCCCGATACCGAGGTTTTTACGGACATTGACATCCCTGCAGATTATTTCCGCTCCACCCTTAAAAAGCAGGCGGTGGTAAATCCCAAGGTGACCTTCGTTCTCCGAATCGAAAAGGAGACGGGGGGCTTCGAGGAAACCGAATATTTCTATGAAAACGGCATTACCGACTATCTCAAAGAGGTGGTGGGCGAGGATAATCTCACCGCTTTGCAATACTGCTCCTGCGAAAGAAAGGGACGTGACGCTGCGGACAGACCCGAATACAAGATGATGCTGTCCTGTGCGTTTACATTCTCCTCAAAGGTGAGCTTTCAGGAATATTTCCACAATTCCAGCTTCCTTGAATATGACGGAACTCCTCAGAAGGCGGTAAGGCAGGCTTTCCGCTCCTCGGTGGATAATTTCATTAAGTCTGTGGGCAAGTATCAGAAGAATGAAAAGTCCATCAAGGACGATGATATCGCAGACAGCCTTGTGCTTGTTTCGTCCACCTTCTCCACATACACATCTTACGAGAATCAGACCAAGAAGGCTATCAACAACAAGTCCATTTACGAGAACATGGTGGACTTTTTAAAGCATCAGCTTGAGGTTTATTTTATCGAGAATCCCGATGATGCAAACAAAATTGCAGATCAGATTCTTATCAACAAGCGTGCGAGAGAATCCGCCGACAAGATAAGGCAGGGCACCAAAAACACCCTTACAAAGCAGATAGACCTTGCCAACATGGTTGAGAAATTCGTGGACTGCCGCACAAGAGACAAGTCCCGCAGAGAAGTCTACATTGTGGAGGGAGATTCCGCTCTCGGCTCCTGCAAGACTGCAAGAAATGCCGAGTTTCAGGCGATAATCCCCATAAGAGGCAAGATACTCAACTGTCTCAAGGCGGATTATGACAAGATCTTCAAGAATGACATCATTACCGACCTTATCAAGGTCTTAGGCTGCGGCGTGGAGGTAAAGTCCAAGGCTAACAAGGAGCTTTCAAGCTTTTCTATGGAGAATTTCAGATGGAACAAGGTAATTATCTGTACCGATGCCGACTATGACGGCTTTCAGATAAGGACGCTGGTGCTTACCATGATATACCGTCTCACTCCCACTCTTATCGAGCAGGGCTGCGTTTATATTGCGGAGTCTCCCCTGTTTGAGATAACCACCAAGAATATGACGTATTTTGCTTATGACGAAAAGGAAAAGACCGATATTCTCGCCAAGATAGGCAATGAAAAATACAAGCTGGACCGCTCAAAAGGTCTGGGTGAGAACGACCCCGAAATGATGGCGCTTACCACTATGAATCCCGAGACAAGGCGGCTTATCAAGATCACTCCCACCGATGCGGAGGAGACTGCAAGAATGTTCGATCTGTTCCTCGGAAACGATCTTGAGGGCAGAAAGGATTACATTGCCGAGAACGGCAGCGCTTATCTTGAGATGGCGGATATCAGTTAAAATGAAAGGAGCTTTACTTAAAGATGAAGCTTGATGATCTCAGAAAAGAAATTAACGATATTGACGGACAGATGCTCCAGCTCTTTCTGAAAAGAATGGAGGTCTGCAAAAGTGTTGCCCTTTACAAAAAGGAAAATAATCTTCCCATTCTTCAGGAGGGCAGAGAGCAGCAGATAATTGACAGGGTCAGAGCCGCTTCTCCCGAGCATATGGCGGACGCCGCTGCGGTAATGTTCACCGAAATTATGGACATCAGCAAGTGTGTTCAGGCAGAGGTGAACACATGGGGCAAGATTTATGACAAGCCCGAGGTGTTCCGTCCCGAGCAGGCGCAGGTGATCGCTTGTCAGGGTACATCGGGCGCTTATGCGGAAACTGCCTGCATGAAGCTGTTCGGTGACAAGCCTATCCGCTTCGCTTCGGGCTTCAAGGACGTGGTTGATCTTGTTGAAAGAGGCAGGGCGGATTACGGCATTCTGCCGCTTGAAAATTCAACTGTCGGCTCCATTGCCGAGACCTATGATCTGATGGCGAGCCATGATTTTTACATAAACAATATTGTGAGGGTGGAGATAACTCACTGCTTTGCGGTGAAGCCCGAGACAGACCCTGCCGATGTTAGGAGAGTATTCTCCAAGCGGGAAGCTCTGGCTCAGTGCTCCGTTTATCTCAAAAACCACGGCTACGAGCCTATGGATTACGCCAACACCGCTCTTGCCGCTCAGATGGTGAAAAACAGCACCGACAACACCATCGGCTGCATATGCTCCAAGTCCTGCGCTGAGATGAACGGGCTTAAGATCGTTGAGGAAAAGGCGGCGGACGCTTATCCCAATTATACCCGCTTCATCTGCTTCTCAAAGCATTTTGCCGTTCCCGAAAATGCCAACACTATTTCGGTTTCCTTCTCCGTTCCCCATACTCCGGGCGGACTTTACAGAATACTGACTAAATTTGCGGTCTATGGGCTTAACATGAAAAAGATCGTTAACAAGACCGTTGCGGGAAAGGATTTTGAGGCGGTCATTTTCCTTGATTTCGAAGGCTCCTATGAGAACAGAAAGGTCGCTGCCTTCATTGACGATCTGAAAACAGGAATGGGTTATTTCAAATTCCTCGGAAACTTTACCGAGACATACTAAGCATTTATATATTAAAAAGGGGGTGACAGCTTGGATATGAGGAAGCTCCGCAGCACTAAAAGGCTGCGGCTTGACAGTCTGCTTCTGATGATGATATTCGCTGTCACTGCCTTTGCTCTTATGTGGACGGCTGTAAGCTGCTTTCGGCGCATAAGAGGCGCTTACGAAAGTGCTTCGGAATGTCTCGGCGCGGCAAGATTTACCGCTAATCATCTGAAAAGCGCTGAGGGCAGGATATCTGTTTTTTCTAATCCCGACGGCTCCCTTGACAGGCTCGTTATCGGAAGAGACGACGGCTACGAGACTGTTATTTCCGTAAAGGGCGGCAGTCTTTGGGAAGCTCTTGTTCCTGCGGGCTCGGATATTTCAAGCGGTGAACGGATCTTTTCCGCCCAAAGGCTTTTTCTTTCCGAGGCAGCCGACAATACTGTGAAGATATCCGCTTTTTCCTCGGGCGGTCAGAGTGCTGTGATCTATGCGGAGCCTTCTGCTGAGACGGCATTCTTTGTTTCGGAGGGAGGCGGCGGATCTTGAAGAAATCTATTTTCGGCGTTCCGCGGCATAACGGCGGTATCAGGCTGGACCCTTTTTTTATTGAGACTGCTCTTATTATTCCCGTTTTTGCTGTCTGCTGCTGCGGTATTCTCCGTATTCTCGGAACGGCGGCGGACAGGGCAGATCATGAACAGACCTATGCGGCGGCTGTTGCCTGCGCTGAGTCATGGTGCGAGCTTTACGGCGCTTCGGGCAGTCTGGAATTATCCGCTGAAGAGCTTTTCGGAAAGCAGGCGGCGGAATGCTGCATCAGCGGAATGAATATGGCTATCCCCACCGATGATCTTTTTACATATTCACCAAAAAACAGCTCTGCAAATGTTTTTATCTCCGAAACCATTGAGGAATGCATTACTGACGGTCTTGTTTACGGTCAGCTTTTTTCTTCGGATATCCGAATCGTCTGGGATAATGGGGAGATATCCGAAAGGGCTGTGCATTATTCGCCATACCCCGTTGTTATACCCGCTGAAACGGAGGAGTCGGAATGAAAAAGAGCATTAAGACGGTTTCAGTTCCGGGATTCCTGACGATCATCGTTATTTTTCTCGTGATATGCCTTGCTTCGGTGGGTGCGGCGGCTTTATCGGTGACTGCAGGCGGCGGACGGCTTACGGAAAAAAGTGAGGAAAGGCTTCATTTATACAGAGAAGCGAAAAATCTCTCCGAGATAAGGCTCAGTCAGGTGGACGGCTGCATTGCAGAGGCAGCTTATTCGGGGCTTTTCGATATGAATTTCGAGGAGCTGATAAGCGAGCTTGATTTTGCAGAATGCTCCCGTCAGGGAGACTATTTCACCGTTTCCTGCTCCACTCCCATTGACGGAAGCACGGCAGTCTACTGGGAAATACGGGTAGACGCTGTTCCTTCGGACAGCAGGGGCAGCTACATTATGACAGAAAACAGGATCATTTACATTTCCGATGATCTGTCGGAAGATGATGAGCATCTTAACGTATGGCAGGGATAATACATTATTTATGAAAGGGGACATTCCCATGATCGGTATAGGGGAGATCTTAAAGGAGGCTGTCAGCCTCTGCGCTTCGGATATTTTTATCGTTTCGGGTACGGCAGTATGCTTCAAGGTTTTCGGAAACGTTATGCCAAGAGACGGCGAGACGGTCATGCCTGCGGACGCTGAATACATGATCAGAGAGTTATTCGAGCTGGCAGATATCAAAATGGACACTGACGGCATAAGCCGCGAGTTGGATTTTTCCTTCTCCTTTGCGGGTGTGGGACGCTTCAGAGTCAATGTTTACAGGCAGAGAGGCACCCTTGCGGCGGTGCTTCGAAATGTTCTCTTCGAGCTTCCCGACAGCGGTGCGCTGAATATCCCCGAGAGCATTATGTCCCTTGCGGACGCAAATAACGGTATCATACTTATCACAGGCGCTGCGGGCAGCGGTAAATCCACCACCCTCACCTGCATGATAGACAGGATAAATTCCACAAGACAGGGGCACATTGTTACCATTGAGGATCCCATCGAATTTCTTCACAAGCACAAGAAAAGCATTATCAGTCAGCGGGAGATAGGCATTGACACCGACAGCTATGCGGACGCTCTGAGAGCTGCTTTAAGGCAGTCTCCCAACGTTATCCTGCTGGGCGAGATGAGAGACAATGAGACCATGAGCATTGCTATGACTGCTGCCGAGACGGGTCAGCTGGTGCTTTCCACCCTTCACACTCTGGGCGCTGTGAACACCATTGACCGCATAATTGACTCCTTCCCCACAAATCAGCAGCATCAGATAAGGATGCAGCTCTCCATGGTGCTGAGAGCGGTCATTTCCCAGCAGCTTCTTCCCGATGTGAACGGCACTCTTCACCCCGTTTTTGAAGTCATGACTGTCAACAGTGCCATAAGGACCATGATAAGAGACAGAAAAACTCATCAGATAGAGACCATAATGCAGACCTCCAAGGGTATGAACACCATGGACACAGGCATTTTCAAGCTGTTCTCAGATGGCATTATCTCTAAGGATACCGCCGTTCTTTATGCCTCCAATCCCGAAATGATGAATAAAAAGATCGCTCTTTTTGAAGAAGGAAATCTGTAATATCTCTAATTATTGCAATATTTTATGACAAATTGTAATATTTTACACAAATAAAAACTTCCACACTGTGTAAGTATACAAAGTTTGTGAATTATGAAGAAATATTTGCAATATCTATTTACAAATTTATAGTAATGTGATATAATTTTCATAGTAGGATATTGTACATTTTTGATTATTTTTCAGTTTGAAGGGAGAGTAACCTATTATGAATACAAACGAGAATAAAAAACGCAAGGTTCTTCAGTCTCTCAGTGCATTCGCTTTTGCGCTGACAGTTTTTGCTGCAAACAGCCAGGGCGGCGGAGTTTCAGCTGAGACCATTGATCTTTCGGGCAGCATGGCAGGCTCCACCTCTGTTTCACAGCAGAACGAGGACGGCAGCGAAGACTCCGAGGCAGGCGATGAGCAGGCTAACGGTGACAATGCTGACGATATTTCCACGACCTATGGCGACGAGCAGGGCGATGTTTCCGAAGAAAGCGGCGAGGTATCAGAGTCTGACGGCGGAAATGAAGCCGATATTTCCGCAGATTACAGCGATGAGCAGAGCGATGCTTCCGAAGAAAGCGAAGAGGTATCAGAGTCTGACGGCAGCATTGAAGGCGATATTTCCGATCAGGGTGATGCTTCCGAAGGCAGCGGCGAAGGACAGGGCGTTGCAGAAACTGCTTCTATTTCCTTAATGTCTTTGGCAGACGGTATGCCTGCTGATGCAAATGCGTTGCTCCACGCTGCTCAGGGATACACTGTATTTATTGAAGGCGACTACATACAGTACGGCTCTCAGGGCAACGTTGACATGGGCGATGGTCAGGCTGTTGTGGCAGTCGGCGGCGATATGTATTTCAATCAGACCAAGGCAGCCAGCATTGAGGTCGGCAAAAATATGTACGGTACTGCTGACGATACAAAGACTGCTGTGGGCGAAGAATGTACGATCGATTTCAACGCGGCATTCACCGATCTCAGAAACACTTCCCAGAAGATGTCTGCTCTGAACGGAAGCGTTGGCGTCAGCAGCACAGACGAAAACAATTATATCAGAAATGATTACGGCACCATCACCTTTAAGGGTGCAAATACAGATGTAAATGTATTTACTCTTACAGTGGATGAGTTTATGGCACTGAAAAACGGTTCAACAGATGTTGCCATCAAATATGATGTTCCCGACAACTCTGCCGTTATTGTTAATATCACAGGAAAAGGCACAAGCGACCTTAACCTTGTTGCTGAATGGGGAACAAGCTATTCCTCCACAGGTCAGCTCACAAGCGGAAACAAATTTGGCAATTCCAAGGTGCTTATTAACGTTCCTGAAGCGCAGAATGTAGTCATCGGTTCGGGCGTAGGAAGCCTCCTTGCTCCTAACTCCAATCTGACATCAAATATGGCTAACGGTACAAGACATTTTGAAGGTCAGGTAATATGCAAGAGCTTTGTGGGCGATATTCAGTTCGGATCCAGCGCTTATTCAGAGGATCCCACTATAAAGGATATGATCAAGCCCAATACTCCTGTTAACCCCGAGACTCCCGTTAATCCCCAGACTCCCGTTAATCCCCAGACTCCCGTTAACCCCGAGGCTCCCGTTAATCCCGAGACTCCTGTTAATCCCGAGACTCCTGTTAATCCCGAGACTCCTGTAAATCCCGAGACTCCTGTAAATCCCGAGACTCCCGTTAATCCCGAGGCTCCCGTTAAT
>JAGBFZ010000280.1 GCA_018110855.1 Oscillospiraceae bacterium | reverse complement strand
TGACATTGTGGACGGTCCCGAGGTGGAGACCGACCATTACTGCTTCGAGGCTCTGAATATGCCCAAGCACCACCCTGCAAGAGACACGCAGGATACCTTCTACATCAATGACAACGTGGTTCTGAGAACTCAGACCTCAAGCGTTCAGATAAGAACTATGGAGCAGAGAAAGCCCCCTATCAGAATTATCTCTCCGGGACGAGTTTACCGCTCCGACGCCGTTGACGCTACCCATTCTCCCCTTTTCCATCAGATAGAGGGACTTGTTATCGACAAGGGCGTTACCCTCGGCGACCTGTACGGCACACTTGATTTGCTTATGAAAAAGCTGTACGGCAAGGACGCTAAAATTCGTCTCCGTCCTCATCATTTCCCCTACACAGAGCCTTCCGCAGAGGTTGGCCTTGTTTGCTTCAACTGCGGCGGCAAGGGCTGCTCCATGTGCAAGGGCGAGGGCTATGTTGAGCTTTTAGGCTCGGGCATGGTTCACCCCGAGGTACTGAGGGGCTGCGGCATTGACCCCGAGGTTTACAGCGGCTTTGCTTTCGGTATCGGTCTTGAGCGTATCACAATGGGCAGATATCATATCAATGACATGAGACTGCTTTATGAGAATGATATGCGTTTCCTCGGACAGTTCTGATAATTATGGAAATGAATGACAAGTATCGGCTGGTACTTCGTGAGGACAGCATCTTCGGAGAAGGAAACCGACAGGCTGTGGGATATGACACAATTCAGATGATCGCTGTTGTTTCCGTAATTCTTTTCGGATGTCTGATGCTGGTTATACTTCCGGCATTGGCAAAAGGCAGCGGACTTGCAGGAGCTGTTGTTTTTACTGTGATATTGTGCGTGTCTGTATGCACGTTTCTTGTATTCAGGAGCAGGCGAAACAACAAAGTTTTCATGGAAAAGCTGCTTGATATTCCTGATGATGAATTTGAAGAGCTATGCAAAGAAGCACGCACCACAAAAATATTCTGCAAAACTTTTTTCTTGTTAAGTAATATCATCTACATCCCCAAAATGCGTATGATGATACCATATAAGAATATATACAGGGTATTTGCGGTTTTCAACTCAAGCAGCCTTGACATTGAGGGGGCATATCCCCGCCGTACGCAGCTGAGAATATGGCTGAAAAACGAAAAGATCATCAAGGTGCCTGTATCCGACCCTATAGGCTTTCGTGCAATATACGGCAGCTTTCTTGAAAAGATGAGTGAGAAGGGCATTAAAATCAACGGAGGTAATAATTAAAATGGATCTTTCAGTAAGATGGCTCTCCGATTATGTTGATATCGGAGACATGAGCATAAAGGAGCTTTGCTCGGGACTTACCATGAGCGGCTCCAAGGTTGAAAAATACGAAACAGAGGGCAGCGAGATTTCCCGTGTTGTTGTGGGAAAAATTCTCGACGTGAAGCCCCATGAAAATTCAGACCACCTTGTGGTTTGTCAGGTGGACGTTGGCGAAAGCGAGCCTGTTCAGATCGTTACGGGCGCTCCCAACATCAGAGAGGAAAATATCGGAGATCTGGTTCCCGCCGCTCTTGACGGTTCTACACTCCCGAACGGCGTAAAAATCAAAAAGGGCAAGCTCAGAGGCGTTGCTTCAAACGGTATGCTCTGCTCTCTCGGCGAGCTGGGTCTTACTACTCATGATTTCCCCTATGCCATTTCCGACGGCATTTTTATCCTGAAAAGCGAGGACGGCAGAGAGCTTACCCCGGGTATGGATATCCGTGAGGCAATTGACCTTAATGATACTTCTATCGAATTTGAAATAACCTCAAACCGTCCCGACTGCCTTTCCGTTCTCGGTCTTGCAAGAGAGACTGCCGCAACCTTCGACAAGCCCCTTAACATCAAGGAGCCTGCTTTCAAGGGCATTGACGGGGATATTAACGAAATGCTCAAGGTGCAGATCAAAAACGAGAAGCTCTGCTCACGCTACTGTGCGGGCGTTGTGAAGAATGTTAAAATTGCCCCCTCTCCCCTGTGGCTCAGAGAAAGACTTCGTGCCTGCGGAGTCCGTCCCATCAACAATTTCGTTGATATCACAAACTATGTAATGCTTGAGTACGGTCATCCCATGCACGCATTCGATATCCGCTATATCAAGGGCAACTCCATTGAGATAAGAAATGCCGCAGAGGGAGAGAAAATTACCACCCTTGACGGCACAGAAAGAACTCTTACCGAAAAAATGCTGGTAATTGCGGATTCCGAAAAGCCCGTTGCCGTTGCAGGCGTTATGGGCGGCGAGTACAGCGGAATAATGGACGATACCGTTGACGTGGTATTCGAGGCTGCCTGCTTTGACGGCGCAAGCGTCCGCACCACCGCAAAGGCTCTCGGCATGAGAACAGACGCTTCCGCACGCTTTGAAAAGGGTCTTGACCCGAGAATGTGTATGCCTGCACTGCTCCGTGCATTCGAGCTTGTTGAGGAGCTTGGCTGCGGCGAAGTGGTTCGCACAATTATTGACTGCGACACTCATGCGGACACTCAGAAAACCGCTCCCTTTGACCCCGTATGGATAAACAATTTCCTCGGTACAGACATTCCCGAGGAGGATATGATAAAGTATCTCGAAAAGCTTGATATCAAGGTAAAGGACGGCATTGCATACGCTCCTCCTTACAGGATCGACATTGAGTACAAAAACGATCTTGCCGAGGAAATTGCCCGTCTTTACGGCTACAACAACATTCCTCAGACTATTATCCGAGGTGTGGCAAGCGGCGAGCTTACTCCCCAGCAGAAATTCAGCCGCAAGGTGATGAACACTGCTGCTGCTCTGGGTGCAAATGAGATAACCACATTCTCCTTTATCTCCCCCAAATATTTCGACAAGATCCGTCTCCCCGAGGACAGCGTGCTGAGAAAGACCGTTGTTATCACCAATCCTCTTGGCGAGGACACCTCCGTTATGAGAACCACGCTTCTCCCCTCCATGTGCGAGGTGCTTGCAAGAAACTACAACAGCAGAAATCCCGAAGCTGTGCTCTTTGAGATGGGAAATGAATATCTCCCCAAGGGCGGCGAGCTTCCCGAGGAGCCTGCAAGAATCGCATTCGGTATGTACGGCGAGAATTACGATTTTTACAGCTTAAAGGGCATTATCGAGCAGCTGCTTGACGTTATCGGTGCGGCTGATGTTTCCTATGAACCCTGCAAGGGTGTTTCCGAGAATTTCGGTGAAGCTCCCTCATTCCACCCCGGAAGATGTGCAGAGGTATTTGCAGGCGGAAAGTCTGTAGGCATTTTCGGCGAGCTTCACCCCGAAGTTCTTGAAAATTACGGCATCGGCGTTAAGGCATATGCCGCAAAGCTGAATCTCCCCGAACTTATGGCTGCCGCCGCTCCCAAGACCTACAAGCCCCTGCCCAAGTTCCCCGCAACCGCAAGAGACCTTGCCGTGGTATGCGATGACGATATTCCCGTGGCTCACCTTGAAAAGGCTATCACAGAGGGCGTGGGAAAGATACTTGAGAGCGTTAAGCTGTTTGACGTTTACAAGGGCAAGCAGATCGCTGACGGAAAGAAATCCGTTGCGTTCAGCATTATCATGCGCTCCCATGAGGGCACTCTTACCGACGAGCAGGCTGACAGCGCTGTTAAAAAGGCTCTGAAAAAGCTGAGCGAGATAGGCGCAGAGATCAGATCATAATATTTTTCATAATCTGCGCAAAACGGAGCAAAGAGGTATATTTTGGGCAGAAATTCGGGGGAGGCGTACAATATCGCCTCCCCCTTCTGTAAAAGCTGTGCTGACTTACTCAAAAACAAGCATAAACCGTGTATGAAGATGCAAATATATGCACGAAACGAAAGGGGAGGTTCCTTCTGAAAGCCTCTTTATGTATAGTTACCTATAACAACAAGAACAATATTTCCGCCGCCTTAGGTTCCATACTTGAAAAGACAAAGGGAGCGGAGCTTCAGATATATATCTGCGACAATGCCTCCACAGACGGAACTCCCGATATGGTTGAAAGGGACTTTCCGCAGGTGAAGGTGATTCGCGGCAGTGAAAACAGGGGCTTCGGAGCAGGACACAATACTATAATAAATATGCTTGATTCGGATATCCACTTTATTGTGAATCCCGATATTATGCTCACCGAGGATACTGTGACGCAGATGTGCGGGTTTATGAATGATAACCCCGATATAGTCATGGCTGTGCCTAAGTTTATATATGAAAACGGTGAGGAGCAGTTTACTCCGAAGCTGACTCCCACGCTCAGATATATGCTCGGCGGACGGCTCGAGCGGTTCGGAGGTGTGTTCCGCAGGTGGCGGAGAGAATACACCTTTGCCGACAGGAACATTACAGAGGTCACTGATGTGGGTTTCTGTTCAGGATGTTTTATTGTCATAAGGACGGATGTTTTTAAAAAGCTGGGCGGCTTTGACGAGAGATATTTCCTTTACAGCGAGGACGCCGATCTTACCCGCATGGCGCAGGAATACGGCAGGACGGTCTATGCTCCGCAGTTTTCGGTGGTCCATCTGTGGGAAAGGGCTTACATGAAAAGCAAAAAATATTTTCTTATTCAGCTTTCCTCTATGTTCAAGTATTTTTGGAAATGGCGGAGTGGGAGAAAATCGGCAAAAGGGTAAATTATTTAAAGCTGCAAAAACTTGACAATCAATAACGCTTCTGATATAATAAAAATGTATATTAACGAACTGTGATTATAAGACGGATTTTTATTTAATAAAAAGGAGGCATTTTTAAATGAAGGTCGTACTTCTTGCAGGCGGATACGGAACAAGAATTTCCGAGGAATCCCAATATAAGCCCAAGCCCATGCTCCCCATAGGCGGAATGCCTATTTTATGGCATATCATGAAGGAATATTCCTATTACGGATTTAACGAATTTATCGTCTGTGCAGGCTACAAGCAGCACATTATAAAGGAATGGTTCGCAGACTATTTCCTTCACACCTCGGACATCACCTTTGACTTTACCGAAGGCAACAAAATGATAATACATAATATGAAAACAGAGCCATGGAAGGTAACAGTTGTGGACACAGGGCTTAAAACCATGACAGGCGGCAGAATAAAGAGGGTGCAGCAATATATAGGCAACGAGACCTTTATGATGACCTACGGAGACGGTGTGTGCGATGTAAACATCTCCGAGCTGCTGGCTTTTCACAAGAGCCACGGAAAAATCGCCACTCTGACAGCCGTTATGCTTGAGCAGCAGAAGGGCGTTCTGGATATCGGCGGAGACAATGCCGTTCATTCCTTCAGAGAAAAGGCTGCGGGAGACGGTGCGCCTATCAATGCGGGCTACATGGTGCTTGAGCCTGAGATATTCGATTATATCGAGGACGATGACACCATATTCGAGAAAGCGCCCCTTGAGACCCTTGCGGCAAAGGGTCAGCTTATGAGCTATATGCACAAGGGCTTCTGGCAGTGCATGGATACAAAGCGTGAGATGGATATGCTTGAAAAGCTGCTTGAAAGCGGTCAGGCTCCATGGAAAAAATGGGAGGACTGAGCGTAAAAATATGGATATAAAAAGCTTTTATAAAGGAAAAAAGGTGCTTGTAACAGGACACACAGGCTTCAAAGGCTCATGGCTCTGCAGTATCCTTTCGGGCTTCGGTGCAGAGGTGACGGGCTATTCCCTTACGCCCCCCACCTCCCCCTCGCTGTTTGAGCTTGCGGATATCGGGAAGGATATCGCTCATGTTGTGGGCGATGTGAGAGATATTGAAAGCCTGAAAAGAGTATTTGAGGAAAAGCAGCCCGAGATAGTTTTTCATCTTGCGGCGCAGCCCATTGTCAGGGAGAGCTACAGAAATCCCCTTGAAACCTATGAGATAAATGTGATGGGCACAGCAAATATTTTAGAGTGCGTAAGGCTCGCAGGCTGCGTGAAGTCCTTTCTTAATGTGACCACAGACAAGGTTTATCTTAACCGTGAATGGGAATGGGGCTATCGTGAGACCGATGAGCTTGACGGCTATGACCCCTATTCCAACTCCAAATCCTGCTCTGAGCTGGTGACACATTCCTATAAAAACAGCTTCTTTTCGGACGGCAGTACGGCAATTTCCACCGCCCGTGCAGGCAATGTTATCGGCGGCGGCGATTTTGCGGCAGACAGGATAATCCCCGACTGCATAAGAGCCGCCCAGAAGCATGAGGATATAATTGTGAGAAATCCTTTCTCAACACGTCCCTATCAGCACGTTCTTGAGCCGCTTTTTGCATATCTTCTCATAGCGGCAAAGCAGTATGAGGATATCTCATATGAGGGATATTACAATGTGGGTCCCGATGACAACTGCTGCTTTGAAACGGGCAGGATAGTTGACCTCTTCACCGAGAAATGGGGACAGGGCATAAAATGGATAAACAAATATGACGGCGGACCCCATGAAGCCAATTTCTTAAAGCTTGACTGCGCTAAGATAAAGACGAAATTCGGCTGGAAGCCCACATGGGAGCTGCCCGAGACTATGGATAAGATAGTTGAATGGACAAGGCTTTATCTTGACGGAGCCTCTGCGGATACCCTCAGAGAATGTATGAACAGACAGACAGCCGAGTTTATGGAAAAGGCTGTGTTTATAAATAATAACGATTAAAAAGCTATCACCCGAAAGGAAATAAAAATTATGAGCAAGTGGAACAGCGAAGCAGAGGCAAGAGAGCAGATAAAGGCTCTCGTTGCCGATTATTACCATGATTTCAAGGAAAACAAGACCCCCTTTGAAAAGGGAAACAGGATAAGCTATGCCTCAAGAGTATTCGATGAGAAGGAAATGTGCGCCCTTACCGACGCTATGCTTGATTTCTGGCTCACCACAGGACGCTTTGCGGACGAGTTTGAGAAGGAATTTGCAAAGTGGATAGGCGTGAAGCACGCACATCTCGTTAACAGCGGCTCTTCCGCAAATCTTATCGCATTTATGGCACTTACCGCACCCGAGCTGGGCGACAGACAGATAAAGAGGGGAGACGAGGTCATTACCGTTGCCTGCGGCTTCCCCACAACTGTCACACCCATTCTTCAGTACGGCGCAGTGCCTGTTTTTGTAGACGTTACCGTTCCTCAGTATAATATAGATGTGAACGCTCTCGAAGGGGCGCTAAGCGACAAGACCAAGGCTGTCATGATAGCCCACACTCTGGGAAATCCCTTCGACCTCAAGGCTGTAAAGGAGTTCTGCGACAAGCATAATTTATGGCTCATTGAGGATAACTGCGACGCTCTCGGCACCGAATACACCATTGACGGCGAGACCCGCTTCACAGGCACATGGGGCGATATAGGAACCTCAAGCTTCTATCCTCCCCATCATATGACAATGGGCGAGGGCGGCTGCGTTTACACCAATGACCCGAAGCTGTCAAAGCTGATCCTTTCCTATCGTGACTGGGGAAGAGACTGCATCTGTCCCTCGGGAAGAGACAATTTCTGCAATCACCGCTTTGACGGTCAGTACGGCGAGCTTCCTCAGGGCTACGACCACAAGTATGTTTACAGCCATTTCGGCTATAATCTCAAGGTTACCGATATGCAGGCAGCCATCGGCTGCGAGCAGCTCAAGAAATTCCCCTCGTTCATCGAGAGACGCCGCCACAACCACGACAGGCTCCGCAAGGCTCTTGAGTGCGTAAGCGACAGGCTAATCCTCCCCGTTCCCGCAGAAAACAGCCGTCCCTCATGGTTCGGCTTCCTGATCTCCGTTAAACCCGAAAGCGGTCTTGACAGAAATGCTGTCACAAAATATATCGAAAGCAAGAACATTCAGACAAGACTGCTTTTCAGCGGAAATCTTATCAAGCACCCCTGCTTCGATCAGATAAGAGGCACCGACGCTTACAGGGTATCGGGCAGCCTTGAAACCACCGATTTTATTATGAACAACACCTTCTGGGTGGGCGTTTACCCTGGTATGACCGACGAGATGATCGACTATATGGCTGAGGTCATTATCGAAGCTGTTAACATTAAATAACGGAGGCTTTGTCATGAATAATAATATCCGACTGCTTGACTGCACCCTGCGTGACGGAGCATATATCGTTGACGCAAAGTTCGGTTCGCCTGTTATAACAGGAATTATAAAGAAATCCGAGGAAGCGGATATTGAGATAATCGAGTGCGGCTGGCTTAAAAATTCGGCTCATGAGGAGGGTACATCCTTTTTCCATGTTCCCGACGATCTGAAAAGATATATTACGAAAAAAAAGAAGTCCGCCACCTATGTTGTAATGATCGACTGGGACAGATACGACCTTTCTCAGCTCCCCGAGTATGACGGCGGCTCTGTTGACGCAGTAAGAGTAGTATTTCCCCACGGAAAGCACAGGGAAGGCATAAGCGTGGGAAAAGCCATAATGGATAAGGGCTATAAGGTCTTTTATCAGGCTGCAAATACCCTTGCATATTCCGATGAGGAGCTTAAAGATCTTGCCGAGGAAGCAAACAAGGTCATGCCCGTATGCCTGTCCGTTGTGGATACCTTCGGCGCCATGTATGCCGAGGACCTTGAAAGGATAGTAAACGTCCTTGATAAATATCTTGCTCCCGAGATAGATCTTGGCTTCCATTCTCATAATAATCAGCAGCTTTCCTTTGCTCTTACCATGCATTTCACCGAAATACTCAAAGGAAAAAGGGGCATTATCGTTGACGCAAGCCTCTGCGGAATGGGCAGAGGAGCGGGCAATGCAACAACAGAGCTTGTTGCAAGCTATTTAAACAGAAAGCACAGCTGCAATTATGACATGAACGCCATAATGGACGCTATCGACATCTACATGGAATCCTTCAAGGAGAATTATTCATGGGGCTATTCAACTCCCTATTTTATTGCGGGAATGTACTGCTGCCATGTTAACAATATCGCATATCTTCTTAAAAATCACAGAACAAGCTCAAAGGATATGAGAAACATAATCGAATCTTTAAGCCCCGAGGACAGAAGAAAATACGATTACGACCTTCTCGAGAGCAAATATCTTGAAAATCAGTGCAGGAAGGTCAATGACGAGGATACTGTAATAGAGCTTGCAAAGGAATTTGACGGCAGAAAAATTCTTCTGATTGCACCTGGAAGATCATCTGTTGACGACCGCGATAAGATCATGGAGTTTATTGACAGGGAAAAGCCCGTTGTAATAGGCGTAAACGCATTTCTGCCCGGATATGAATATGATTATGTGTTCCTGACCAATTCCGCAAGATACGAATACGCTCAGAGCGCATATCCCGAGCAGTTTGAGAGTACAA
The DNA here is from genome assembly GCA_018110855.1 of Oscillospiraceae bacterium. Lineage (GTDB taxonomy): Bacteria > Bacillota > Clostridia > Oscillospirales > Ruminococcaceae > Huintestinicola. The sequence continues at coordinate 8,129 of JAGBFZ010000280.1, read as the reverse complement.
AGAAGCTGCTTCTTTCAAATATAAAGACCGAGCCTTCCGAAAAGGAGCTTGTAATAAGCTTTGAAAGGATAGTAAAGCGGGGCTGGGAGCATTTTGACAATGCGGTAATAAGCTGCCTTCGCTTTATGGACAAGCTTCATATCGGAAATGTTTTCCTTGCGGGCTTTGACGGCTTCAGGCATAAGTATAACGAAAGCTACGGCGACGCTCTTCTTCCCGCAATAAACACTTCCGACGACTGGGACGCTCTGAATGATGAAATATACGATATGTTCAGTAATTTCAAGAACACATCGCTTTACTGCAAAAACATTGAATTTCTTACAGACAGCATTTTTAACAAGTAAATTGAGGTATAGAAATGATAAAGGTATCGGATTATGTTATCGGCTTTCTTGAAAAAACGGGGGCAAAGCATATGTTCATGCTCCCCGGCGGCGGAGCAATGCACCTGAACGATTCTCTCGGAAACAGCAACAGGATAAAATTCATCACCTGTCTCCACGAGCAGGCGTGCGCCATTGCCGCAGAAGCCTATGCAAGAGTGACAAATAACATAGGTCTCCTTATGGTTACAACAGGTCCCGGCGGCACCAATGCCCTGACAGGCGTTGCGGGAGCATACATTGAATCCACTCCCATGTTTGTGGTATCGGGTCAGGTAAAGCGTGCAGATATGATAAACGGACAGGGGCTTCGTCAGCAGGGTATGCAGGAGCTTGATATCATATCCGTTGTAAAGCCCATAACAAAATATGCCGCTCTTGTTGACGACCCCATGATGATAAGATATCATCTTGAAAGGGCGCTTTACGAGGCAACAAGCGGACGAAAAGGTCCTGTATGGCTTGATATTCCCCTTGATGTTCAGGCTTACATGGTGGACGAGGAAAAGCTCATAGGCTATAATGCGCCTCCGAAGCAAAAAAACAGCGGACTTTTAAAGCAGGTGCTGAGCATCATCGACAGCCTTAACAGCTCCGAAAGACCTGTTTTAATGGCAGGAAACGGCATAAGGCTGGCAGGCGCTGAGAAGGAATTTGAGGAGCTGACTAAAGTCCTTAATATCCCCGTTCTGACCACATGGAACGGCATCGACCTTATCGAGGAGGAAAACCCCTTGTATTTCGGCCGCCCCGGAGGTCTGGGACACCGCTATGCCAATTTCATGCAGCAGAATTCCGATCTCTTTCTGAGTATCGGAGCAAGGCTGAACCTTTTGCAGACGGGATATAATTTTGACGGCTTTGCAAGAGCCGCAAAAAAAATAATGGTGGATATCGACCCAGCCGAGCTTCACAAGACCAATGTGCGCCCCGATATGCCCGTATGCGCCGATGCAAAGGAATTTATCTCCCTTATGCTTCAAAATAAGGATAAGATTATCCCCCGTGACCGCTCCGAATGGTTTGCCTACGGAAACAGAGTAAGGGAAAAATATCCCCTTGTGCCCCGTGAATACTGGGAGCAGAAGGAGCTTGTCAACACCTATTGTCTCCTTGAGACTATCTCCAAATATATGGGCAGGGACGATATTTATGTTTCGGGCAGCTCGGGAAGCTGTATTGATATCTCAATGCAGACCTTCAAGGTGAAGAAGGGACAGAGAGTTTTCTGCACAAAGGGTCTTGCCTCCATGGGCTACGGCTTTCCCTCTGCCATCGGCGCCTGTCTTGCAGGCGGCGGCAGAATGACTGTAGGCGTTAACGGCGACGGCGGCTTTGTGATGAATATTCAGGAAATGGAAACGCTTCGCAGGTTAGATCTCCCCGTAAAGCTGTTTGTGCTGAGCAACAGAGGCTATGGAGCCATCAAGGCAACTCAGACGAATCTGTTTAACGGCCATCTTGTTGCCTGCAATGAGGAATCGGAGCTTTCGCTGCCCCATGTGGCTGAAATTGCCGAGGCGTATAAGCTCAAGAGTATCGTTATCAACAATAACAGCGAGCTTGACAGCAAGGTAAAGGAAGCCTTTGAATATAACGGTCCCGTAATAATCGAAGTAATGACTCCCATCGGTCTCACAGCCCTGCCCAAGCAGGTATCCTATAAGCGCAGCGACGGTCAGATGGAGTCTCTGCCCCTTGAGTATATGAATCCGCCCCTGAGCGATGAGGAAATGGCTGAAAATATGCTCATTCCTCTTTTTGAAAAAGGATAAGTCCATGAAAAATATACTGTTCGACCTTGACGGCACTCTGATAAACACAGGGGAAGGGATAATCTCCTCCATTAAGAAAACCGCTTCGGATATGGGTCTGCCGTCATTTTCCTATGAAGTACTGTCAGCGTTTATAGGTCCCCCTCTGAAGGACTCTTTCATAAGCGTATATAAAATGGAGCCTGACAGAGCAATGGAGGCTGTAAAGATCTTCCGAGAGCATTACAGCCGTGAGGATATGCTCCTTTGCAGTCCCTATGAAGGGATAAGGGAGCTTCTTGAGGATCTGACTGCAAAGGGCTGCCGCCTTTTTGTTGCTACCTCAAAGCCCACTCCCTTTGCTGTGAAAATACTTGACTTTTTCGGATTTTCCCGTTTCTTTGAAGAGACAGCGGGCAGCTGCCTTGATAACACAAGGAGCAAAAAGGCAGAGGTCATCTCGTATCTTATGGAAAAATACAGTCTCAATGCCGATGATACCTTTATGGTGGGCGACAAGGCGCAGGATCTTATAGGGGCTTCTGCCTGCAATATAAAGGGAATAGGTGTTTCCTTCGGCTTCGGCACAATGGAAGAGCTTGAAGGGGAGCCGCATCTTTATATTGCCTCTTCCCCCGAGGATTTACTGAGATTTTTTGACGAGCTTTCATAAAAGGAGAGTATAAGCATGGTCACTGCCGTAATAACAGGTCCCACAGGAGCCATAGGAACAGCCCTCTGCGCAAAGCTCATAAGCGAGGGCGCAAAGGTTTATGCCGTATGCCGCAGGGACAGCTCCCGGACGGACAGGATACCCGAAGGCGCAGAGCTTGTTTTCTGCAGTCTTGAGGAGCTTTCGGAGCTGCCGCAGAGGATAGCTCATGCAGATGTGTTCTATCACCTTGCATGGGCGAAAACTGTGGGCGCAGGGCGGAACGATATGTATTCCCAGACGGATAATATCAGATACACCCTTGACACTGTAAAAGCCGCAAAAGCTCTTGGCTGTGAGTGCTTTATAGGTGCAGGCAGTCAGGCGGAATACGGACGGCATAACGAGCCTCTTACACCCGAAACTCCCTGTTTCCCCGAAAACGGCTACGGAATGGCAAAGCTCTGTGCGGGACAGATGAGCAGAACCATGTGCGCAGAATATGGTATCCGCCATATATGGACCCGTATATTAAGCGTTTACGGACCCAATGACGGCGAAAGCTCCATGATATCCTATGTAATAGGTTCGCTTCTGAGGGGCGAGGAGCCGTCCCTTACGGCAGGCGGTCAGATGTGGGACTATCTTTTCTCCTATGACGCCGCAGAGGCACTTTATCTTATGTGGAAAAAGGGGAGAAACGGCAGCGTTTATCCTCTTGGAAGCGGAAATATAAGACCGCTGAGAGAATACATAGAGATACTTAGGGATACAGTTGACCCACGTCTCCCTCCGGGACTGGGAAAAAATCCCTATGGGGCAAATCAGGTCATGTATCTGGGCGCAGATATCAGCACCCTTCAAGAGGAGCTTGGCTTTAAGCCCGCTTACAGCTTTGAAAGGGGCATTAAGCTCACAATAGAATCTATAAAGAAAGCATCAGGTAACTTAAAATGAAAAAGATCAGTGTAATGGTTCCTACATATAACGAGGAAGAAAATGTGATACCTCTGTCCGAGGCTATTATTGAACAGCTTGAGAAGCTCCCTCAGTATGACTATGAGCTTTTGTTCATTGATAACGATTCAAAGGACACCACAAGGGAAAAGCTGGAAATGCTCTGCAAGGGAAATCCAAAGATAAAAGCCATATTCAATGCAAAAAATTTCGGACAGTTCAATTCGCCCTTTTACGGTATGCTCCAGACAAAGGGAGACTGCACTATAACCATGTGCGCCGATTTTCAGGACCCTGTGGAAATGATACCCAAATTCATTCACGAATGGGAGCAGGGCTATAAAATAGTTTGTGCAATAAAGACCTCAAGCAAGGAAAATCCTGTAATGCGCTTTCTGCGCACCTGCTATTACAAGCTCATCAAGAAAATGTCCGATGTTGAGCAGATAGAGCATTTTACGGGCTTCGGACTATATGATAAATCATTTATAAACGTTCTCAGAGAGCTTGACGACCCTATGCCCTTCCTCAGAGGAATAGTTGCGGAGCTTGGCTTCAAGAGAAAGGATCTTCCTTATGAGCAGCAGCAGCGCCGTGCGGGCAAGACCAGCAACAATTGGTACCGCCTGTATGACGCAGCAATGCTGAGCTTCACCTCATACACAAAGATAGGTATGCGCATTGCGACCATAATCGGATTTATTATCTCTTTTTTAAGCATTGCCATCGGCTTTGTATATCTGATACTGAAGCTTGTAAACTGGGACAGCTTTGCCATGGGAGACGCACCTATGCTTATAGGTATCTTTGTGCTGGGAGGCATTCAGATATTTTTCATAGGACTGCTGGGAGAATATGTGCTTAACATCAATTCAAGAATGATGAAAAGACCTCTTGTAATAGAGGAGCGCAGACTGAATTTTGATGATAAGTCTCAGGAAAACAATGATGATAAGCTGCCGGAAGAGGTGAAACAGTGAAAAAAGCTATTGTAACAGGCGCAAACGGCTTTGTGGGGAAAGCGACAGTGAAGGCACTGACTGACAATAATGTTGAAGTTATCGCTCTTGTCAGAAACGGAGATAAGAAAACCGACGAGCTTAAACAACTGAAAAACACCACAGTGGTCGAATGCAGCTTAAAAGAATATGATAAGCTGAACGAAAAAATAGCGGTCGGTGAATATGACTGCTTTTATCATTTCGCATGGACAGGCAGTGCGGGCGAAATGAGAAGTGATGAAGAGCTGCAGCTGCTCAACGTAAAATATTCGTGCGAGGCGGTCAGAATGGCAGCAAAGCTTGGGTGCCGCAAATTTATTTTTGCCTCCAGTGTGATGGAATATGAAATAGCCAAGCTGATGCATGAGGAAATCAGTCCAAGTCCGTCCTCTCAGTACTGCACAGCAAAGATCACCGCCAATTATATGTGCAGGACCCTTGCAAACCGATTGGGGCTGATATATCATGCGGGCGTCATTTCCAATATTTACGGTCCGGGAGAATATTCACCGAGACTTGTGAATACAACTATAAGAAAGCTGCTTGCAAAGGAGCACGTCAGCTTTTCACCGGGAGAGCAGCTGTATGATTTTATATATATAACCGATGCAGCCCGAATGTTTGCCGCAATCGGAGAAAAAGGAAAAAATAATAAGACCTACTATATCGGAAATGTTGAACCGAGACCTCTGAAGGAGTTCTTGTCGGAAATAGGCAGGATAGCAGCACCGGATCAGGTGCTTGGCTTCGGAGAGCTGCCTTTTAACGGAGTAAGCTTGTCCTATAAGGAGTTTGATACCGGATCGGTCTATAACGATACCGGGTTCAGGATAGAGGTGCCCTTTGCGGAAGGGATAAAATTAACGGCAGAATGGATAAGATCGGAGGAAAAAAATAATGATGGGATTCAGCTTTGAAAAAATGAATATTGAAGGCGCATATATCATCAATTCATTTTTCAGTGAAGATAACAGAGGAAGCTTTGTAAAAAACTTTGAAAAGGATATTTATGAGGAACATGGGATTCATTTTGAATGCAATGAATTCTTTATTTCCCATTCAACAAAAAACGTTATTCGCGGAATGCATTTTCAGCTGTATCACCCGCAGGCGAAATTGGTAAGTGTTATCAGCGGAAAGGTATTTGATGTAATAGTCGATCTGCGGGAGGAAAGCAGCACCTTCGGTCAGTGGAGAGGAGTATATTTATCCAATGAAAACAGGACAAGCCTGTATATTCCCCGTGGCTGTGCCCATGGCTTCATGTCATTGAGCGATGACAGCATCGTAAGCTATAACTGCGACGGCAAGTATGATAAAGAAACAGATACAGGCATTTTGTACTGCGACCCCGATATAGCTGTGGAATGGCCCATCATGGACATAAAAAATGCAGTTCTCGGCAGCAGGGACAAAAAGCTGATGACCTTCCGTGAATTCAAAAGCAATTGCAAATTTACTTATTGATATTAAAAGGCAGTGTATAAATATGAAAAGCGAACCTTTTATTTCCATAGTACTTATCTGCTACAATTATGCGCATTTGCTGCCGAAGGCTCTTGAAGGCATTGCCGCTCAGACCTTTACCGATTTTGAAGTGGTATTTGTGGATAACGGTTGTACCGATAATTCGGTGGAAGTGCTGAAGGCATTTATGAAAGAGAATCCCGCCATACCCGTCAATATTGTGACGATCGAAAAGAACATCGGTCTTGCCAATGGAGATAATACAGGGGCATATGCCGCTGAAGGAAAATATCTGCTGTTTCATGACGCAGATGACTGGATGGACCCCGATGCTTTGGAAAAATTAGCCGAGGCAGCCAAAAAGACCGACGCAGATCGGGTGATAGGCACATACAGAAGCGTCAATGATTCGGGAAAAACAGTGCATGAGCAGATGATCGCAAAGGATCCTATTCAATGGGGATATACGATGCAGCAGGCAAATCTGTTTAAAAATTCCATCTATAAGGAACATTCTATCCGAATCAAGGACAGCTTATGGGTCGATGCGGAAAAGACGCTTCGTTTTGCTCATTATGCAAAAAAAGTGGCATATGTTGACACACCCTGCTGGAATTATCTCGTTCATCTGGATTCCACAAGCAAAAATAAGAAGATACATGAAAAAATGTGGACTCCCGAATATTCGCTGGAGACCCTGCTCAGGAATGTTAAAGACGAATATGCGGACGCAGACCGTACAGAGCTGCAGCTTCTGGAGTATGGCTTTATGTTTGTATATTACTCGTATATGTTTCAGTTTCTGAGAAATGCGCCGCTTAAAGAAAAATATGCAGGTACCGATAAGCTGAGGGTAATGATGAGCAAATATTTCCCCGATTATCTGAGTAACCCGTATATAAAAAAGAAAAACGGCAAATCCTTTAAAGCAAAGCTGGTTGTAAGAGTCTGCTGCGCTGCGGAAAAAATGGGACTGATGAAGGCGGTCATGCTGCTTTATCATATTATGTCAAAATTTTATTATTTTCAGGCTAACTGATAAAGGCAGCATATTGAATAGGTTAAGCTCCTATTCAATATGCTGCCTTTTTTTTTAAAATTACTGATACGCTTACATATAACACTGCTGCATAAGCAGAGGTAAAAATAAAATATGCATATGCTGCACCGGATATCCCGTATATCTTTATCAATATATAATAGGTAATAATGCTCAAAGGAATAAATATTGCGTGTATCCGTGCGGAAAGGGTCTGCCTGCTGTCAAGAATAAGTATAGTGGAAAGAAATGCACCGACTGCGATCAGACCTCCGCTTATCATGTGTATCACAAGAACAGCTCTATATGGTGAAAGGTCCGTATGATAAATGACAGACAGAACAGGGACTCCCAGCAGATATGCTCCGATAGAAGCAAAGATGGATAAAGCTGCAATTGTCAGTATCTGACTTTTTATCATCTGCCGTATCTTCCCTATTTGTCCCGAAATAAGTTTTTCCGAAAAGTCGGGAAGCTTTGGCTGATACAGAAAGCCGCTTATAAGGTCCAGAGCAAAAACAGGCATAAAAAGATAACCGTAAATTGCAACGCTCTCCGGGTCAAGAATAAAATCTGTCATGTATTTGGGAAGCAGCGACAAAAACATGAAAAGTATCCCTAAAATAATAACAGAGAAATTAAGTTTCGCCATATCCCTGATAGAATTATCCTTGCCGTCAGAGACGAAAAGCAGCCTTAGATCAAATACCGTCATCATTATTGCCAAAACAGTAATGCTTACAATGAGAGAAGCGGCGCACGCCGCAATAATATTGTCGGTCACAAAGGACGTGACAATAAAGGCTGTCATAATACACAGCCATCTGACTGTGAACATTATTTTCCCTATATACAGCTTTCCTGCCGCATGGA
>JAGBFZ010000279.1 GCA_018110855.1 Oscillospiraceae bacterium | reverse complement strand
TGTTCTCACCTCCTGCAACGGCTATGTTTACAGCTTCTCCGCTGCTCTCCTTGACAAGGACGAGCCTTGGAAGGTTCTCAAGAGAGGCGCTTCCTACCTCCTCAGCCCTCAGGAGTATTATGAGCTTGTCGGCGATACAGACGCAGTAACATTCCCCTGCGCAAACCTTGTTGACGCTGACACAGGCAGGATCTGCATCTACTACGGCTGCGCTGACACCTGCACAGCTCTTGCATTCACAACTGTTGATGATGTTATGGATTTCCTTGACAACAACAGCCAGGTTTGATGATCAGAATATAAAATGAATATTCCCGTGAGAAGCTCAGGCTTCCTCACGGGAATTTTTTTGGAAGATCAAGCTATCTGAAAAAAATGCCATTTCGGTCTTTGCAAAAGCATAAAAATATGATATAATGAAATAAAGATATGCTTGAAATTATCTCATTATGATATGGAAGCAAACTGCGGACTGACCCGTTTCAGGATCTATTTTTTGAAATCAGGCACATCCGTATCATTCCTTGCATGGATAGGCGATAATAAAATATCTGTGTACAGAAACGAAGCGGAGGATGAATTATATTCACTTCCCACCATAGTGCAGCACGGCGATCTTTCCGACCTGATATATGTAATGCAGTCGGGAGAAATCGGCAGCGTTATAATATTGTGGATAGTTGTGCTCCTTATATTTTTTGTACTTATATATACCTCAGCATATGCCGAGGAAGAAGAGGAAACACCAACTCCGTCAAATAAAAGTAAAAACAAAAAGAAAAAGAAGAAAAGGAAAAAGCGCAGCTAAGCAGCACAATACTTTTCAAAAAATATGGAGGGTTAAAAATGATCCGAATACTTTTTGTCTGCCACGGAAATATCTGCCGAAGCACAATGGCTCAGAGCGTGCTTCAGCATATGGTAAATAGCAAGGGGCTTTCGGGCCGCTTTGAAATTGATTCGGCGGCAACAAGCACCGAGGAGATAGGGAATCCGCCCCATTACGGCACTGTGGAAGAGCTTCGCAGGCATAATATCCCCGTAGTCCCGCATCGTGCAAGACAGCTTATGAAATCAGATGCAAAACGCTTTGACTATCTTATCGGAATGGACTCCGCCAATATCCGCAATATGCAAAGGATACTTAGCAGCAGCGAGAAAATATACAAGCTGATGGGATTTGCGGATTCTGAAAAAGACGTAGCCGACCCATGGTACACAGGAGATTTCGCCCGAACATATGCAGATGTAAGCCTTGGCTGCGAAAAACTTCTTGAAAAGCTTTATAATGAATAATAACGTCTTTTGCTTATAAACCCAAAAGGCAGATACGGCACAACAAAATATGCCGTATCTGCCTTTTTGATATCAGTATCTCTGTGCCCTGAGGCTGTTATACTCATTAAAAAGCTCAAGGCAGCCCTCTCTGTCCTCACATTCCAGAGGAATGGCATCACCGCTTCTTATGGCATCGTAAAACACATTGTCCTTGAAGCCGATATCGGCGGTATCGTCAACAGTACAGCCGTAAACTATCCTTTCAATGCCCGCCCATAGCGCAGCACTCATACACATGGGACAGGGATATGCGGTGGTATAGAGAGTGCAGCCCTTTAAGCTGTGTGAACCGATATTGGAGCAGGCATTTCTGATAGCCGCCACTTCTCCGTGCATAGTGGGGTCATGATCGGCAAGAACTCTGTTATGCCCCTTTCCGATGATCTCACCGTCCTTAACGATAACGGCTCCGAAAGGGCCTCCCTCGCCGTTTCTGATGCCCTTGCAGGCTTCATCAATTGCAATTTTCATGTAACTCATTTCTTCAGCTTAGACTCCTCTGCGTCAATTATGCTCATAAGCTCGCTTATTGCCTTGCTGTTGTTCTTCTTTTTCGGGGGAGCGAGCTTTTCCTTGGGAACAACAGCCTTTTCGGGAATATTCACCGAAGCCTTAACTATCTTGTCCTCTCTTACGGACTTTGGCGAATAGATATTCACCGTTTCAGGCACCTTCTCTGCAGGTATCTCCGCCTTTGCAGCAGTCTCAGCAATGTCCTTGGGGATAACATTGCTCATAAAATCAATGCTTTTATCCTCACCTGCAGCTGTGCCGATCTCCCCCGAAGAAGGCTGCTCTGCGTCGCCTGATCCGTCAGAGCGTTCATCGCTGCGTGAAACCCTGACAGGCTTAACTGCTGAACCGACCTGACCATTTCCGTTATCTCTTTTTCCTGCAAAGCCGTTGTAGGAAAACAAGGGAGTACCCTCGTCACGGACAGCGGAAAGACCCGCTTTGCCGTTTTTGTCAACACTAAGCACCGACCTTTCGGGTGCAGGCTCAGGCTCGGGAGCAGAAAAATCGGCAGGCTCCTCAAAGAAATCATGGGCATCCTCTTCACCGCTCTCCATGATCTCATCCAGCTCGTCAAGGGAATATGACTCCTCCTCGACACGCTTCACATTCACGATCCTGATTATCTGGAACACGATAATGATAAAGCTGGGAATGATTATTACAAGCATAATACCAAAGGTAGATGTGGCAAAAGTCAGCACAGAACCGAACAAAGTGCTCTGACTTTCGGCTCTGGCGATAATATTCTCCGAAGGGAGCTTGAATGTATCATTAGCGGGTGCCGTATCAAATTTAACCACATAGGACATCTCACCATTTTCGTTCACAAGCTGAACAACTCTTGTAAGAACGGTATCATCGCCAATTTTGCAGACAACAACGCTGCCCACCTTGACCTCGTCAAGGTCGCCCGTTTTTCCGAAAACAACGGTATTCTGAGGGATCTTAGGCTCCATCTTCACTGCCTTGGTATGGTAAATCGTGTAACCGAAAATGCTGGGCGCAGCACCGTTCTCGCTGAATGAGAAATACAAAAACAGCATTCCTGCGATCAGGATGATCAGTATAGCTATTACAATGCCCTCAATAATATTGACAGCAGAACCTTTTTTCTTGTTTTTTCCAGCCATATATACCTCCGATGAATCATGTATTTTTCCGAAATCCTGTGAATTCCGATAACCTTTTTAATTATACCATACAATTCGGCAAATTTCAATCTTTTTTTGATATTTTATTTTCCGTAATAATTTTCGAATTTCCCGCATAGTATCAAATAAAAAAGCGGGAGATAATCAATTTGGAAACTATCAATGCCATTCTCTGGGGACCATTTACCGTAGGAGCAATACTTATCTGCGGAATATATCATACATATAAAAGCGGATTCATTCAGCTCCGTTTCGGAAGGTATCTTGGCGGAGGAAAAAGAAGCCGCACCAGAGCAGTAATGTCCGCACTTGCCGCATCAATGGGAACGGGAAACATCACAGGCTGCGCCGCAGCAATATCCGCAGGAGGAGCAGGAGCGGTGTTCTGGATGTGGATATCAGCCCTTGCAGGTATGGCTCTTGCATATTCGGAAAACCGTATCGGCGGTGAATACGGCGAGCGGTATCCTAATGAAGCAAAGGGTCCCATGCTCTATATCGAAAAAGGACTTGGCTCAAAGCCTGCTGCAAGGCTGTATGCCGCAGCCTGCCTCTGCGCCGCCCTGATAATGGGCTGCATGAGCCAGACAGCAGCCCTGTCCGAAGCGGTCGCAGAGCAGGGAATAATGTCCTCCCGAACAGCAGGAATAATCGCTGCCATAGCCGCTGCCCTTGTAATATTCTCATCCGAAAAAGCCGCCGACGCCGCCATGAATGCAGCCGAAAAGCTCGTCCCAATAATGGGGCTTCTCTATGCAGGCGGCTGTATAGTCCTCATAATACTCACAGGCAGCAGTCTGAAGGAAATATTCAGTCAGATCATCACCGAAGCATTCAGCTTCAAAGCAGCCGCAGGAGGAATATTCGGGTTCTCGGTCTCAAAAGCAGTATCTGTGGGGCTCAGACGAGGTATATTTTCAAATGAAGCAGGAATGGGAAGCTCTGTCCTTGTCCACAGCGACGGAGGCTTTGAATCCCCCGAAAGCATGGGAGCATGGGCTGCATTCGAGGTATTTCTCGATACCATAGTCTGCTGCACCCTTACTGCTCTTGCTCTGCTCTCCTCGGGAAAGGATACCCTTTCCGCAGCATTTGTCCTCTGCTTCGGAGAACCGGGCGGAATATTCATATGCCTCTGCGTGTCGCTTTTCGCATGGGCGGCAATGCTTGGCTGGTGCTGTTACGGGGAAAAATGCTTAGATTATTTTGACAGAAAAAACCGCTCCACACTTTCCTATAAAATAGTATTCTGCCTTTGCGCAGCCATTGCAGGCAATATCTCAACAGCTTATCTCTTCGGAATGTCGGATATAATAAACGTGTTTCTGATTTTTCCCAATCTCATTGCAATAACAATGATAACTATCCACGAAAACAGAAAATAAAATTCGCCGCAGTGTGTGAAATACTGCGGCGAAAATCATTTCTCATGCTTTTTAAAGTATATTTCGGATATCTTCTTCTGATACCTGTCCTCAGCCTTGTCACGAACCGCTCTTATACCCTTACCCATGAGCTTAGTAAGCATAAACAGCGCATAAACAAGGGACAATGCGGGAATTATGAGCAGGTACGGAACAGGAGCCGCCGACAAACGAGCAGAAAGCTCAGCACCTCTTATCCTGTTTTCATACCATGGAAGCCTGATACCGCTATTCATCATAACACTCTCTGGCAGTTCAGAAACTCCCTTAACAAGCCTTACAATATCAAATCGTCCGCTCTGATCCACAATAATTCCGCTATCTCCTGCAGGATTCAGCTCCTTCATCATAGTGAACGCATAATCCTTCACCGCATTAGGGAGACAAACCTCATAGCTGTTCAGTAAAACGCTGTCGTCAAATGCCTTCAGCGATTCAAAAGGCATATACGCTCTCGGAGTAATGCCGTAAGCCAGCCTGTCGCTTTCTTTGTCAGGAGATTCCACAACTCCCGCCACATAGAAAACCTTGTTTCCGATGTTCACAGGCATACCCACCGTGTCCATTGAGCCGAAAAGCTGCCATGAGCATTCCCTATCAAGGATTATCCTGTCAATGTTAATGTCATCGTTTGTGTAATAGCTTCCCGACATCAGCTTTTCGGGGTGGAATATGAAATAATCTCCGAAGGTTCCCGTAACAGCCGCAGTGCAGCCGCCGAGCGAACCCGAAAGGGAAAGTAAGCCTTCACCGCCTGCACAGTCTATCCACAGTCTTCCCGAGGGATTGTCCTCAGCCTTAGTCAAAGAGCCTTCCTTGAGCTTTTCCTCAACCGATCTTCTCAGGGAATATATCCCTAAAATATCCTGTGAGCTTTCCTTTTGGAAAAATAAGGATATCTGGGAATAGCTGTATTTTCCGCCGTCCCATGCCTGCTTGGCGCTGTCCGCCATATATTCCCGTTTCAGAGACGCAGTATGTGCCGTAAACAGCCCCGCTGCGATCAGAAGAGCGGCATTGACCGCAGCGAGAATAATGTTCAATTTCTTCAGCCTGCTCATAAGCCCTCCGTTATTCTGCGGGACGAACCTGCTCGCCTGCCGAAATGGGCTTCGTGGAGGTGGTGATAACAAATTCATTGCCCTGAAGTCCCTCAACAGCACTGTTGTTATCGTCCTTCACGATCACATTTACATCATATCTAACAGCCTTGTAGCGATTTCCGAGAGGACTGCTCTTTGACTCCATAACGAGAACGAATTTGCCGTTGGAATCCTCTCTCACCGCCGAATTGGGGATAACAGCATTATAGGACTGACCCTTGCTGCCCATGGAAAGAGTAATGGTCTGACCTGTGGAAATATCCGAGCCGCTGACATTGAAAACAAGTATCTTCTGTGACTGAGGATTTGCCGTGTCAGGACGTATCTCGCTGAGAGTTGCCGAGAAATTATCGCCCCAGTACCAGCTTGTGATCTCTGCCTTATCACCGACCCTGACCTTCTTCGCCTGCTCGGTCTTAACAGCAAACTCCACAACATAGCCCATATCTGAAACATTGATAACAGCCGCAGTAGTACCGGCGTCCACCTTGCTTCCCGATGTCACAGAAACGCTCTCCACAACACCGCCCATCTTAGCCTTGACAACAGCGTCATAGGACTTGCTTTTCAGCTTTTCCACCTTTTTCTTCTGCTGCTCGATAGCGTCCGCCTTTGCCTCAAGATCGAGCTGTGCCGTCTGATTCTCCACA
>JAGBFZ010000278.1 GCA_018110855.1 Oscillospiraceae bacterium | reverse complement strand
TTCGCTTACCTTTCGATAAGCTCGGAATTTCAAGGGTTTCTTTGGTCGTTCATTGTTCAATTTTCAAGGTTCTGAGTTAGCCCTCTCTTTCGAGACAGCTTATTTAGTATATCACATTAATTTTAGTTTGTCAAAGAATATTTTGTATATTCTTTTTGAACCGTTTGTGAATACTCGCCGCAGCTTTAACTTTGTTTTCCCTTTCGGTTTACTCCGTATCACCGACAGCTTTATTATCTTACCATATCCTTTTTCTTTTGTCAAGCCTTTTTCGACAGGTTTTTTAAGTTTGTTAAATCCGTCTATATACGCCTATATTTAAGCCTGCCCCGTTGTCACATTTCACCTAAACGCATATCATATCCTTTATATCCTCGAATTTCTTCTCACCGATGCCGCTTACATTCATAATGTCCTCTATACTCTCAAAAGGACATTGCTCCCTGTATTCAATTATCTTCTCGGCAGTTTTCTCCCCCACGCCCTTGAGCTTCACCAGCTCCTCCGCATCTGCCGTGTTGATGTTTATCATCAGCTTTTCGGAAACGGGCGTATCCGAGATCTCCGAAGCTGCACCGACATCTGTATCGTCAGCGTCCTCCGAAACCGCAGACGTGCCCGTCGTCACGCTCTCCGCCTCGATTATCTCCACCTCGGGTATATCACCCCTCCGCTTCTCGCTGATAAGTCCCCCGACCATCATCACCGCCATCGAAACAATGAGCAGCACTCCCGCCGCCGTCAATCTGTTAATATCCTTGTCAGAGCCCCTCATAAAATCACCGCTCAGTCATCAAAATCCAGATCGTAAAGCTCCAGAACCTCTTTTATCTCCCCGAAGGAATACCCCTTTCGGACAAGAGCATTCTTCACCTTCAAAACACCCTTCCTGTCCGTCAGATATCTTTCATATTTCTGCTCCACAAGCTTTTCAAGGCGCAGGGCAGGCTCGTCCTCCTCAGAGAAATTCTCCATAGCCTCCTCGATTATTTCGGGAGTAAGCCCCCTAAGCCGCATTTCCTGCTTGACACGATATCGTCCCAGCTTCTTTACCTCAAAAAGCTGCCTGCAAAGCTTTTCCGCATACCGCCTGTCATTGATGACCCCCATCTCCGCCAGACGGTTGCAGACTTCAAAGCAAATTTCCTCGGAATAATTTTTCTCCAGCTTGTCAAAAAGCTCCCTGTAGGAATGGTCTCTTGATTCCATCAGATACAAAGCCCTCTCACGGGCGCGGCGCAGGTCATTTAAATAAATGAGCCTGTCCGCCTCCTCCTCGGAAATTTCCATTCCCTTGGAGATCCCGCTCTGACGGATAATATCCGAGTGTATGTAAATCTTCATCTCCTGCAATAGACCGCCGCCCGACAGGGTAACGCACATCATACTGCCCTTAAAGGGCGAAATATCCGAAACTGTCATCAGGTATCAACGGGAGTAAACTCCTCGTAATCATCATCGGGGTCGATGTCGATATCCACCGCAGCCTTGGGTGATGTCTCGGCAGCACTCTCCTCGGGAACGAATTCCTCAGTGTCATCACCCGCAGCCGCATTTTCAGCCGCCGCAGCCTTCTCAGCTTCCTTCTTGCTCTTCTTTGACGCCATAACAATGCTGTCCCTGTTTTCCTT
>JAGBFZ010000277.1 GCA_018110855.1 Oscillospiraceae bacterium | reverse complement strand
TTTGTAAGGTCGATCTTCTGACCCTTCTGTAAGCTGATAGCCATTTTTATTCCTCCCGATAAAAAATTTATTCGTCTCGTTTATTATGCCGCAAAGGCATTATCCTTTACGTTATATTCATTATAGCATACGGCACAAAATGTGTCAATATTTTTTTTGAAAATAATAACTTCGTTTTAATGATATTTTAATAAAAGTGAGAAGCTATTTTTCCTTGACATAAAAATGCCGTCATGGTAAAATAATGTCATAACCTGTAAAAAGGAATGGTCAAAATGAGAATATGGTTCAATCACTGGTTCAGCACCGCTTATCATATAATTGATCTTATGAAGGGCGAGGGTGATATTATTATCGGCTCAAGCAGCAATCCGCACAGCGTGGTGGGGCTTGCCTGCGATGAATGGTATGCTGAGCCTGAGCTGCCAGAGGAGGAATATGTTAATTTCTGCCTTGATTTCTGCCGCGAGCATAATATAGATGTGTTTGTTCCCCGAAGAGGAATGGCTGCAATTGCACGAAATGCCGCACTTTTTGAGAATAACGGCATTAAACTCCTGATGGACAGCGCACCCGAAATGCTCGGCATTCTTCACAATAAGCTAAGTGCCTACAAATGGTTTGAAGGCTTTGCACCCGATTATGTTCCCATGCACTTTGAGATAAAATGCCTTGAGGATTTCAGAAAGGCTTATAAGGCAATAACTGCGGAATATGAACGTGCCTGCTTTAAATTTGCCGCCGATGAGGGGGCAGTCAGCTTTCGCGTTATCGACAATTTCATGAGCAGCGCAGAGGGGCTTTACAAGGCTCCGGGAATGAAGCTGAGCTATGAGAATGCAGAAGCTGTGCTGTCCGATTACAGCTTTTCAAAGCCTCTTATCATGATGCCCTATCTCACAGGGGTAGAAGTCAGCGCCGACTGCTTTTACAGAGATGCGGGCAGCGTGATAATCCCCAGATATAAATCGGCAGGGCGAATTTATACAGTGAAATACGAAGCTGAGATAATATCCTTCTGTGAGGAATTTCTGAAGCGGTCGGGACTGAAAATGCCCTGCAATGTTCAGTTCAAGTATCATGACGGCAAGCCATATCTGCTGGAGGTCAACACCCGAATGTCGGGAGGGATACAGCTATCCTGCCTTGCGGCGGAGATAAACATTCCAAGGCTTGCCCTCGAAAGACTAATGGGGATCGAGCCTGAGCTTCACATTATCCGCAGAGAGCGGAAGGTAAGCTATATCGAAAGCCCCGTTCTTGTGGGAGAAAAGGAATTTGCAGGTATAAATATATGAAATATTCAGCAGAAAATACAGACCTAATCTATTTCCATGAATCGAAGGATTCACAGCTTATTTCTGCACAAATTGAGAGTAATGCACTTATCCTCTGCGTTTCTGACTGCATTGCTCAGAAAGACGCTCCCTGCAACGATACGGGAAAAAGCTGCAATATTCCGAAGCTGTGGCTGCGGCTTGAGGATCATCGGATAAAAAACGCATGGCTCAGAGGAATAACCTCCCTTAATGTCCGCGACAATACCATCAGGCACGGAAAGGGCAGGCAGCTTTACAAAAGCGAGCTTGAAGCAGTTATAAAAAGGCTCTGCGCAGGCGGAGATATTGACATTTTCTCTCTTGGCACAGTTATAGCCGATGAAAACGGCAGCACAGAGCTTCATGCCGAAATTAATATTGAGGACGACGAGCGGGCGTGGTACGGACTGATATTTACCTCTTCCCGAATAACCGCCGAGTGGGAGGAGTTTGGAGATGTTATCCGTGAAAAGCTTACTCTGAGACAAAGAGCGGCTCTTCTAAAGGAAAATATCCCCGCCGTATTTCTTGCTCTGGGGCATAAGGACACCCCCGCAATGGCAAAAATAGCAGCTGGTCTGGCGCTGGCATATGCCCTTTCTCCCATTGATCTTATACCCGATTTTATCCCTGTTCTCGGATATCTCGATGATGTTCTTATCCTGTCGGGACTTATCGCCATTGCGGTAAAGCTTATCCCGAGCGATGTGCTGCGGGAATGTCGGCTCAGAGCCGCAAAGGAAAGCATACGTCCAAGAAAGCGGTGGTATTATTCACTTCCCATTATTATTATTTGGCTGCTTGTCATTGCGCTTATTGTTAAGGCGTTTATCTAATACTAATCTTCAATCAACCTATAGACAAATCCTCGGCTGAAATAATCCCATTCGTCGTCAAGCTCCCTTGCAAGGCGACAAGCCTTGCTGCGGTCGCTTTCCTAGACTGGAATTATTTCATCTGTCGGCTTTGTCTATAGAACGATTAAAGATTAGTATAAGGAGAAAAGCAGATGAGTACAAGCAAAAACTATCTTGAATATATCCTTGACGGACTTTCGGGGCTTGACGGCATTTCCCACAGGTCTATGATGGGTGAATATATCATTTATTTTCGGGGAAAGATCGCAGCATACATATGTGACGACAGATTTCTCGTAAAGCCTGTTGAAGCGGCGAAAAAGCTCCTTCCCACCGCTCCCACTGAAACTCCGTACGAAGGCGCAAAGCCCATGCTGCTTGTGGAGGATACGGATAACAGGGAATTGCTTGAGCGGCTTTTCATCTCAATGTATGACGAGCTGCCCGAAAGAAAGCAAAAGAAATAATGAATCGGCGGCAGCAGGAAAAACCTGCTGCCGCCGAATTATTATTACTAATTCAAATCAGCTCTTAGCCGAATCGAACATCTCCTGAACCTCTGCCGAAGGCTCCTTGTCAATAAGAGAAACAATGACAGTAAGAAGAACGGAAACGATAAAGCCGGGGATAATGGAGTAAAGACCCATAGTAACAGAATCGGGGAGAATGTATTCCCAGAGAAGAACAGTGCCTGCGCCGCCGATAATGCCCGCAGCAGTACCCTTGAGGGTCAGACGCTTCCAGTAGAGAGAGAAGATTATTGCAGGACCGAAAGCTGCACCGAAGCCTGCCCATGCATTTGAAACGATGCCCATGATGGAATCGTTGGGATTGAGGGCAAGTATGCAGGCAATAACGGATATTGCGATAACAGCGCCTCTGCTTATCCACATAAGCTTTTTCTCGGAAGCTTCCTTCTTGACAATTACCGTGTAGAAGTCATTTACCACCGCAGAAGCAGTAACAAGCAGCTGGCTGTCAGCGGTACTCATAATGGAAGCAAGCACCGCAGAAAGGAATATACCGCCGAGGAACGAGGGGAAGAGCATTTTAACGGTCTTGATGAAGATAAGCTCCTGTTCTGCAGAGCCCAGAGCAATGCCCTGAGAATCAAGGTAAACTCTTCCGAGAATACCGATAAGAACGGCAGCAGTCAGGGAAATAACCACCCAGACAATAGCGATTATCGCAGATTTCTTAACTGTCTTTGTGTCCTTTATAGCCATAAATCTTACAAGGATATGAGGCATTCCGAAATAGCCCAGCGCCCATGCAAGGTTGCTGATGATATCCACGCCGCTCATGTTTGAGGTAAGGGACATAAATCCGCTGCTGTCCGCACCCTCTGCAACGAGCTTCTGAGTTGCGTCCAGCATTTCGGGGGAGAAATTCTGAGTATTTGAAACAAGAGCAATGGGAAGAGCCACAATTGTCACGAACATGAGTATTCCCTGAATGAAATCCGTCCATGCAACTGCGCTGAAGCCGCCCATGAAGGTATAGGTGATGATGATAAGAGCGGAAATGATAACAGCCGCCTTTGTATACACCTCATTAGCAGGGTCAATGTTGAAAACCACCTGAAAGAGCTTACCGCCCGAAACAAATGCGGAAGTGGTGTACACAAGGAAGAATATGAAGATAACAAGCGCACATACCATTCTGATAAGAGGACTGTCCGTCTTGAAGCGGTTCTGAAGATACTGAGGAATGGTGATGGAATCGCCGCATACCTCGGTGAATCTTCTCAGGGGCTTTGCAACGAATGCCCAGTTCAGGATAGTACCTATGGCAAGACCGATAGCTATCCAGTAATTGCCCATTCCCGTTGCATAAGCCGCGCCGGGCAGACCCATGAGCAGCCAGCCGCTCATATCCGATGCCTGAGCGGACATTGCCGTTACCCAGCCGCCGAGGCTTCTTCCTGCAAGGAAGTAATCGCTCATTTTCTTAGATTTGTTGGAAAAGTAGAAGCCGATGCCCAGCATTCCCGCAAGATAGAGCAGGAACGCTATGAGAACAGGCACATCGACATTTGCAAAAAATCCCATTTCTCACAATCCTTTCAAATTTTATTATAGAATAATTACATATAAAATAATAATAACATAAAATCTGATAAAGATTGTTAATATTGCGTAAATTATGCAGGAAACAGCGGTCAATTCTGCATTTTTATCTGCTCTCCCGTGATAAGAGGATATTTTACGGGAGATGTGCCGTCAAGCTCCTCCCTGTTCATATCCACAGCAGATATCTGATGATTCTCGTAGGTGGTATAATAATATATGCCCTTCTGAGCATTGCAGCAGGAGGTGTATATGGTGATCTCATATTTTCCCTCGTCCACCTCGCAGCAGCCTCTCTGCTGGTCTACCGAGTTTAAAATGTGGAAAAACTGGCTCACGCTTTCATTTTCCGAGCTGCCCGAAAGGGAATTCATTTTCGTAAATGCAACTCTCACGAACCTTGACATGGAGGACAGGTCTCCGGGAAGCCCCAGACCGCCCATTCCTCTGCTGTAAGCATTCATGGGGAGCTTGTCCGAAAAGCTGTTTTTCGGCTGCTCTGCGGACAATGACATATAATTATTCAGGTTAAACATCTGATAATCAAAGGACGGCTCGTTTGTCAGCACTCCCGGAGGATTGTCATATATCCTTACTCCGTCCTCAACCGCTTCAACAGTAATTGCCTCGTCCTTGTCCGCAATTATCCAGTGGAGCTTTGCTGCAGGCAGATCGGGCGCATAGCAGTCGCCTGTGATATTTATTCTTTGGAGCAGCACCCTTGCCTCCTTTACCGAAGCGCACTGTCCAAGAATCCAAGGGATAAACTCAAACTGAGCAATATTGTCCATACCCTCCGCAGGCTCCTTGTAAACAGCGCTGCGGACGAAATTAAGCCCCGCCATGCAAAGTCCCTTCTCGTTCACACCGTCATAGAAAAGCGGATGCTCAAAAGCGGAGCACGCCATACCGATAATGGCATAGTGACTGTCAAGGCTTTTGGCGTGCCGCATTTTAAAGGGATAATTTCTGGGGACCACAGTAACGGCATCACCATAGGAAAATTCGTAATCAAGAGTCCTTCCGAAATAAAAGTCATCTGTTTTGTATGTGGCAGCTGTACACATTTGAAATTCCTCCATTTAATAAAATAACCGTCAGGGCAGCCTTGCCGCTGACGGTATGTACTTGACAGAAGCAAGAAGCGAGAGCATTATACCGCAACGCTTTCCCTTTCCGCAGTCTGAGGTGCTTTCTCGTCTTCCTCAAGGCAGTTTCTAAGGAATATCGACATAGAAACATTGAAATACGGCAGCAGAACAATAACGGGAAATGCAGGTAA
>JAGBFZ010000276.1 GCA_018110855.1 Oscillospiraceae bacterium | reverse complement strand
TTATGTTGACAACAAAAACCGCATATTTATAACAGGCAGAAAGAAAAATCTTATTATCCTCTCCAACGGCGAGAACGTTTCTCCCGAGGAGCTTGAGAATAAATTTGCAGGAATTGATTTCATTTCCGAGGTGCTTGTTTACAGCGAGGACGGCGTTATCACAGCGGAAATATTCCCCAATCAGGAATACTGCAAGGATATGTCCGCAGAAGAAATAGAGCAGCTTTTCCGTGATACTGTCAAGAATATAAACAAAACCGTTACCTCCGCAAAGCAGCTCCACCGCCTGCGTATAAGAGACGCAGAATTTGACAAGACCACATCTAAGAAGATACGCAGAAAACAGCCTGTTCAGGGCAGACAAATCTAAAAAAGGGGAAAATCAAATGACCTACGAAGAAATTTTTGCAAAGTCCAAGGAGCATATCCTTTCTCAGGCTCCCGAGGGACTTGAGGGACATCTTGCCGTTCAGGTGAATATCATCGGCGAGGGCGAGGGCAGATTCTACATTGAGCTTTTAAACGGAAAGGTTTACGTTGAGCCTTACGAATACTATGACAGAGACTGCATTTTCATTATCAGCGGCGAAGATTTCCTTGCCATCTGCGAGGGTACTCTCGATCCCGTTGCCGCATTCACAAAGGGCAAGCTGAAAATTGACGGCAGCATCGACAAGGCTCTTGAATTTTCAAGGATAGTTGAAAACGCAAAGAAGGAAGCAAAATCCGCTGCCGCAAAGAAGAGCAAAAAGTAAAAATCATGTTATACACCGCAGGAATTTATCTGCGGTGTATATTTTTGCCTCTCCCCGTAAAAAATATCATCAGAAAGATAACGGTATAAACGGAGGAGTTCACATGAAAAAAGAGCATGAATTTCAGCCGTACATACCTGCGGAAAAAACGCCCCCTGAATTTACAGTCACATCAGTGATATCGGGCGTAATACTTGCAGTGGTGTTCGGTGCGGCAAACGCCTATCTGGGGCTTAGAGTGGGACTTACAGTATCCGCCTCCATACCTGCGGCGGTAATATCAATGGGTGTATTGCGGGTGATACTGAAAAGGGATTCCATACTTGAAAGCAACATGGTACAGACCATCGGCTCGGCAGGAGAATCCCTTGCGGCAGGAGCAATTTTCACAATACCTGCCCTGTTTCTCTGGGCAGAGGAGGGAGCAGCCCCCGCTCCAGACCCGTGGGAGATATTCCTCATAGCCCTCTGCGGCGGACTTCTTGGCGTATCCTTTATGATACCCCTCAGAAACGCCCTTATCGTAAAGGAGCATAAGACCCTCCCCTATCCCGAGGGAACAGCCTGCGCAGAGGTGCTGCTGGCAGGAGAAAAAACCGGCTCGGGTGCGGGCAGCGTTTTCATCGGGATGGGCATAGCCGCACTTATTAAGCTTATCACCGACCTTTTACGTCTTGCTAAGGGAGTGATATCCGTTCCCGTAAGGGCGCTTAAAACCATGTTTTCGGTTCAGATATATCCCGCGCTTCTTGGAGTCGGCTATATATGCGGAGCAAGAATTGCCTCATATATGTTTGCAGGAGGAATACTCGGCTGGTTCGTGCTTATCCCAGCCATAGCCATATTTGGCGGAGATACCGTCCTCTATCCTGGAACAGTTCCCATTTCGCAGATGTATGAAACAGGCGGGGCCTCCGCCCTGTGGAGCAGCTATATCAGATATATGGGCGCAGGAGCAGTCGCAGCGGGAGGAATGATAAGCCTGATACGGTCTCTGCCGCTTATAATCAACGCATTCAGGACATCGGTAAAGAGCTTCGGAAGCAAAGGAAACGGCAGCCGAACCGAAAAGGACCTTGATATTCGGGCAACCATCGGAATATCCGCCGCTGTAATAATTCTTCTCTGGCTTGCGCCCATAGTCCCCGTTTCTCTGCTCGGAGCAGCGTTTATTGCCATTTTCGGCTTTTTCTTCGCAACGGTATCATCAAGAATGACAGGGCTTGTGGGCGGAAGCAACAATCCCGTCTCGGGAATGACCATAGCTACCCTGCTTGTCTGCACCATATTATTAAAGCTCACAGGCGAGAATGGAGCAAGAGCCATGACCGCCGCCATAGCCATCGGCTCGGTGATATGCATAATCGCCTCGGTAGCGGGAGATACCTCGCAGGACCTTAAAACGGGCTTTATTCTTGGAGCCACCCCCAAAAAGCAGCAGATTGGCGAGCTTATCGGAATAACCGCAGCAGCGGCGGCAATAGGCGGAGTAATGCTGCTTTTAAATTCCGCATGGGGCTTCGGCTCGGAGGAGCTTGCCGCACCGCAGGCAACACTTATGAAAATGATAGTGGAGGGCGTGCTTGAGGGAAATCTGCCGTGGGCATTGGTTTTCATGGGCGTTTTCATAGCAGCTTCCATGGAGCTGCTGGGCATACCCGTTCTTCCCGTCGCCATCGGGCTGTATCTCCCCTTTGAGCTTACAGCCGCCATAATGATAGGCGGACTTATCCGCCTCGCTGCGGACAAAAAAGGAAAAGCAAGCGCTGACGGGATACTTTTCTGCTCGGGACTGAT
>JAGBFZ010000275.1 GCA_018110855.1 Oscillospiraceae bacterium | reverse complement strand
TTATTATGATTGAAAAAATATTCCTCTTGTAGTATTATTGTACTATGACAATAATACAATAAGGAGGATCGTAATGCATTGGGTATTTACACCCGATACCCCCATTTATCTTCAGGTGGTAAGTCAGCTTGAACAGATGATCGCTTCGGGGCTTTTATCCCCCGGTGACAAGCTTTCGTCCGTCAGGGAATTTGCAGCTCAGGCTAATGTGAATCCCAACACTATGCAGAAGGCGCTTACCGAGCTTGAAAATCGGGGCATTGTCTACTCCCGGAGGACATCGGGAAGATTTATCACAGACGATCCTCAAAGGATCGCCAAGCTGAGAGAGGAGCTTGCGGATAAGGTCGTTTCCGATTTCCTTTCAGCCATGAACAGGCTGGGTTATTCGGAAAGCGAGGCGGCAGGCTTTATTTCGGATAAGTTATTAAGCAGCAGCAAGAAAGGAAAGTAACGTATTATGACTAAAGAAAAGAAAAAAGGCTCTAAGATCAAGATCATTGTTCTGATCGTTGTTCTTGCCCTCATCGGTGCATTCATTTATATGATGGTAAGCAGCGCTTCCATGATGTCCGGTATGACTATGGCGGACGTTTTCACTCTGGAGAAAAAGAATATCGAAAACAAGGTATCTATCAGCGGTCTGGTGGAAAGCCAGAACTTCACTCAGGTTTCCTCAAAGCTTCAGGGCTATAATGTTTCCGATATCAACGTTGAAGTCGGCGACAAGGTGAAGGAGGGCGATGTTCTCGCTATCCTCGACTCAAGCGATATCCAGGATCAGATACTTCAGCAGCAGAGCACTATTGACAGCACAAATGCCAATACGGAATATTCTCTCACCACTGCTGAGAAAAATTACAATGACGCTCTCGCTCAGATAAGCGACGGCTCCTATCCCGAGATCAGAAACGCCAAGCTTTCTCTTGACAATGCTGAGGAGGCTCTCAGAAAGGCTCAGGACAAATACAATGAGCAGCTCGATATTCAGGGCAGCGACCGCGACAGCCAGCTTATCAGTGCTCAGAAGGGTGTTGAGTCCGCTAAGTATGAGCTTGACTGCGCTGAGGCTGATTACCTTGAGGCTAAGGACGACAAGGAAAACGAGGATTACAGCGATATCAAGTCCTTGAAGGAAGCCTACGATGACGCTAAGAAGGAATACAATACCCGTTACAGCACCAGTAAGAGCGAGGAGCTTCAAAAGGCAAGAGAAAAGTATGAGAATGCTCTTTCCAATTATACATATCTTTCCTCCATGCTTGAGTATAATGCCGCTTATGTGGATCAGGCTTCTGTGACCAAGGCTCAGCAGGAGCTAACCGAGGCTAAGAGCGAGCTTGCAGAGCTTGAAAAGAAATATGATATAAAGACCACTGAAGATGTTTACGAGGACGCTCTTCAGGCTTACACCAAGGCCAAGGCTGACATTGATTCAGCTAATTCCATTGCACTCAAAAATGCAGAGCGTAATTTCGAGAGGGCAAAGGTAAGCTATGAGAATGCCAAGAACACTCTGAAGTCCATTGAGGATGGAAACGACACCTCCATTAAGAACTACAAGGAGGCTGTTGATGACGCTCAGACTGCTGTTGATACTGCAAGGGAAAGCTATGAGCTTGCCCGCAGAAATGCTGAATCCACCCTTTCTACTCTCAAGGCGCAGGCTGACAGGGAAAAGATCCTTTCGGGAAATGATTCTCAGGTGATAAATCTTGAGATACTCAAGGGCAAGCTTGATGACTGCGTTATCAAGGCTCCCTGTGACGGTACTGTTACTGCTGTGTATGCTGTGGAAGGCTCTCCTGCTTCGGGCGTTCTCTTTATCATTGAGGACCTTGACAATCTTCAGATGAAGGCTTCTGTCAAGGAATATAACGTCAGCGCTCTGAAGCCCGATATGAAGGTCACTGTTACTATTCCCTCACTTAACAATGCGGAATTTGAGGGTGTTATCAGCAGCATTGCTCCCACAGGCGTCAAGGCGGTAAACGGCAAGAGTGACGGCACATCCTCCTTTGAGGTGGAGGTACTTATCAGAAATACCAAGGACAGCGGCGTTCTTATCGGTATGACTTCAAAATGCACTGCTGTTACAGGCAGCGCTGAGAATGTTTTCGCTGTTACCTATGATTCCATAGTTGAGGACGAGGACGGTCAGAGCTATGTTTACACCGCCGATATGGTACAGGGCGGAAACGGTACTGCTACTGCACGCAGGATAAAGGTTGACACAGGCTTTGAGAGCGACGCTGAGATCGAGATCTCCTCCGATGAGCTTTCTGAGGGCATGGAGCTTATCTCCAATGCGGGCGATCTTACCGATGGCGGTCTTGTTATCATCAGCAGTGCGCTGGGAGAAGCTGTTCAGAATGCGACAGCGGCTGAGTAATGGGGGTGTCTCCATGAAAAAGAATATAACTCCTCCCTCTTATTCTTACAAAGTTCAAAGCACCGTTGTTCCCGAGGAGGCTTCAAAATACGTTATCTGCGCAAAGGATATCGTTAAGAGCTTTTATCTCGGAACTCCAAATGAGCTGGAGATACTTCACGGCATGACCTTTAATGTTCCGAAAGGGGAATTTGTTTCCATTGTGGGACAGTCAGGCTCGGGTAAATCCACTCTTATGAATATTATCGGAGCTCTTGACAGACCTACCTCGGGAAGCTATTTCCTTGACGGCATTGATGTTTCAAGGGCTAATGACAAGGAGCTTTCGGCTATCAGAAACAAGCAGATAGGCTTCGTTTTCCAGACCTTTAATCTTATTGCAAGGACCTCCGCTCTTAAAAATATCGAGCTGCCCATGCTCTACGGCGGTATTCCCGCAAAGCAGCGCAAGGAAAGGGCTAAGGAGCTGCTTGAGATCGTTGAGATGTCCGACCGTGCGGGGCATATGCCCAATGAGCTTTCGGGCGGTCAGAAGCAGCGTATCGCTATTGCGAGAGCTATGGCTAACGATCCTGCCATAATCCTTGCCGATGAGCCTACAGGTGCGCTCGACAGCAAAACAGGCCGTCTTGTTATGGACCTTTTCCACAAGCTCCACAAGGAGCAGGGCAAGACCATTATTCTTATCACGCATAACAACGAGCTTGCCGCCGAAACAGACAGGATAATCACCATTTCCGACGGCAATATCATAGGAGATACGGGAAACCGCAATAAACCCCGAGAGGAGGCTGACGCATAATGGGCTTTTTTGAAAATGTCATGCTTGCTATCTCGGGACTTCGCTCCAACAAGATGCGTGCATTCCTTACTATGCTCGGTATCATCATCGGTATCGGTTCGGTTATTGCCATAAGCACCCTTGGCAGCATTATGGAAAACAGCGTTATGGATATATTCAATTCCCAAGGCGGAGCAAATCTGGTCGGCTTTCAGATAAGCATGAAGGAGGATGCTCCCCGTGATTATATCATGGACGATGACTTTATCACCGGTGATATGATCCATGATGTTGAACAGAGATTTGCCGAGGATATTGATGTTACTGTACTCAGCTCAGGCAGCAGCTCCGGCAAGATGAATATCCGCCGCAGGGAATATGATATCACCCTTTACGGCGTTAATGCGGGTTATATCAGACAGAGCATGACCAAGGTCATTGCAGGACGCTATGTTTCCGAGAAGGACTGCGATCAGCTCCGCAGCACCTGCGTTATTTCCGACAAGCAGGCAAAGAAGATATTCGGCTCGGAAAGAGGTGCTGTGGGCAAGACTGTCTCCCTTACCATGAACGATGGCAATATGATAGATCTTACAATTGTGGGTGTTTATCAGTATCAGCTCTCGGGCATGATGTCGGCTATGGTAAATATGATGGGCGAGGACTGGAACGGCGAGATATATATGCCCTACACCACCTTCAACCGCTTTCAGGGCAGCAATGAGGATAAATTCTATTATTTTACCCTTAACACAAAAACAGGTGTTGATGCGGAAAACTTCTGCAAGGAGGTAAAGAGCTATATCAACAACAGCTATTACCGTGACAACGATGCTGTTGAGATAATGTACATGACGGCTCAGTCTCAGATGGATATGATAGGTCAGGTTCTCGGTATGCTCCAGCTTGCAATTTCCGTTATTGCGGGTATCTCACTTCTCGTAGGCGGTATCGGCGTTATGAACATTATGCTGGTTTCCGTTACCGAGAGAACAAGGGAGATCGGCGTAAGAAAGGCTATGGGCGCTCCCAACTCCGCTATAAGAATGCAGTTTATCGTGGAATCCATTATCATATGCCTTATCGGCGGCGTTATCGGTATTCTTTTCGGTATTCTCCTCGGAAACATTGCGGGTCTTATTGTGGGAACCACTGCACCCCCCACTATCGGCTCCATTGCTCTTGCGGTGGGATTCTCAATGGCGATAGGTGTTTTCTTCGGCTATTATCCTGCTAACCGCGCGGCTAAGCTCGATCCTATCGAGGCTTTGAGATATGAATGATAGGCTTTGAGGTTTAATGAACAATATAATATAAAGTCAATCCCCCACAGGAGTGTTCCTGTGGGGGATTTATGTTTTTTATGCCCGGATCTATTTTGCCTTATTCCCGAACTCTATGCTTATTACCGTACCCTTTCCCTGCTCGCTTTGCAGGCTTATCGTTCCGCCGTGGAGTGCGGCTCCGTGCTTGACTATGGAAAGTCCAAGTCCCGTGCCGCCTGTTTCCTTGGAATGGCTCTTGTCTGCTCGATAGAATCGCTCGAATATCCTTTCGTGATGCTCGGGGGCAATTCCTATGCCGTTATCCGAGACCTTGAGTATACAGCCTTCTGAGGTCTTTTCAAGGGATATTTCCGCTCTGCCGCCCTTTTTGTTGTAGGATACTGCGTTGTCGCAGAGATTATATACCATTTCGTGGAGGACGGGCTTTACTCCCATGATCTTTACCTTTTCAAGGTTGAGCTCACGGGTAACTTCTTTTTTTGTTGCCTTTTCCGAAAGCTCTGCTGCTGCGCTGCGGCATATTTCGTCAAGGCTCACTTCTTCAAACTCCTGCTTCAGTCCGCCCTCGTCAAGCCTCGACAGCTTGATGATATCCTCGATAAGAGCAAGCAGACGCAGGGCTTCGGAATGTATCTTTCCCGC
This sequence comes from Oscillospiraceae bacterium, assembly GCA_018110855.1. Classification (GTDB taxonomy): domain Bacteria; phylum Bacillota; class Clostridia; order Oscillospirales; family Ruminococcaceae; genus Huintestinicola. The sequence continues at coordinate 10,745 of JAGBFZ010000275.1, read as the reverse complement.
AAAATGGGGGATATCCTCCGTCTTTACTATGCCCTTTTCAATTATCTCCGCTGCGCCCATTATGGAGGTCAGGGGAGTTTTCAGCTCATGGGACACATTTGCGGAAAATTCTCTGCGCATTTTTTCGGAATTTTCACTGTCCGTTACATCTACTATGAAAAGCACGGCGCTGTATTTTTTTGCTTCGGAAACGGGGCTTGCGGTGAGACGGTAGTATCTGCCGCTTTTCTCAAGAAGTCTGTCCGCTCCTTCTCCTCTGAGTGCCGATTCTACCGATTCCAGATACTCCTTGTCACGGCAGAGATGGGTATAGCTGCCTTCTGCGCTGCTGCCAAGTATTCTCTTTGCCGCTGCGTTTGCCGACAGGATATTTCCGCCGATCCCGAATATCACTAGTCCCTCGCTCATATTTTCGGTTATGCAGGAAAGCTCGCTTTTTTGTTCGGACAGCTTCTCTATCTGGGCATTTATTTTCTCATTCTGCTTATCCATTCGGGTGAGAAGGGGGGATAGCTCATCATAGGTCAGGTTTTCAGCGGGGGAGTCAAGGTCAAGCTCGTTTATGGGTCGGATTATTGAGCGGGTCAAATATCCTGCAATTATAAGTGACGCTGCAAATATCAGTATGCAGATGAGGACTATCCATATTGTCAGGTGGCTGAGTATACCAAGTGCGCTTTTTGCCGTGTTTGCGATCCTGATAACGCCTCCGTTTTCAAGCCTGACCGCACAGTAATAGGTGTTCTCTCCGAGAGTGTCAGATGGTCTGAGGGCGGTCCCCATGCCGTTTTTTATGGCTTCCTCTATCTCGGGACGGTCAAGATGATTGTTCATTTCCGTTATTTTCGAAAAATTATCGAAAAGCACTGTTCCGTCGGGGGAGATATAGGTTATTCGGTTGCCGCTTTTTCTGCCCGCTTCGGCTATGTATTTGTCCGCTGTTTCTTCGCTGTCCATGGTTCCGAGGGCAAAGGACACTATCTCAGCTTCGTTTCGTATCTCCGCCCGAAGCTCTGCGGTCATGGCGTTATACATTACAAGCATGACGCAGGTCACTGACAATATCAGGGATATGAACGCTCCCGAAAATATGCTTAAAAATATTCTTTTCTGCATTTTCATTTTTTAAATTGCCTTTCTTATAATATCAATTGCCCTGCTTCTCCGCAAAATACGGTGAAACAGAGCATGGCATAATTATCCGCTGACCTTGTAGCCTACGCCGCGGACGGTTTTTATTATTTCCGCTCCTTCTCCCAGCTTCTGACGCAGGGTTTTTACATGAACGTCCACTGTTCTTGTTTCGCCTGCGCAGTCATAGCCCCAGATGCTCTCAAGGAGCGTATCCCTTGTGAGAACGGCATTTTTATTCTTCATAAGTATTCTCAGAAGCTCAAACTCCTTTAATGTAAGCTCTGCGGGAACGCCGTTCACCGTTACGATATGGCTGCGGGCATCAAGCTCCACTGAGCCGCAGCTCAGAACATCTCCCGAGGATATGTTTCCGCTCCGTTCCGAACGGCGAAGCACTGCTTTTATACGTGCCACAAGCTCCATCATTCCGAAGGGCTTTGCTATGTAATCATCTGCGCCGCAGTCAAGACCCGTTACCTTGTCATATTCGGAATTTTTCGCTGTTACCATTATTACGGGGAAATCATAGCCGCCTCTTTTCAGCCGCTTGATTATTTCCATGCCGTCCTCACCCGGCAGCATTATGTCAAGCAGCAGCAGCTCGGGGTTATTTCCCCTTGAAAGCTCCGCAAACAGCCCTTCTCCGCTTTCAAAGCCCTTTGCCTCGAAGCCTGTTGTTTTAAGTGTGTACAGCACAAGCTCCCTTATACTGCTGTCGTCCTCAACATAATAGATCATTATTCTGACATTCCTTTCCGAGAGCCTTACTCATGCTCTCCTGTTATGGAAAAGACCACCCATTCGGCTATGTTCGTGGCATGATCGCCTATTCTTTCAAGGTATTTTGCGATCATCACGATATCGAACACCGTTTCGCCCAGTGCGGCATTTTCCGCTATTATATTTATTATATCACCTTTTATCTTGATAAACAAGCCATCAATTTCATCATCTGCGGAAATTACCTGCTTTGCGCTGTCTATATCAAGCTTTACAAAGGCATCTACGCTGGCGGTGACCATTTTTATTGCCGCTTCCGCCATTTTTGCAATGTCCTCTCTGCACCTGCTGCCTGCGTCATCAATATTGCAGTATTTTATCAGTCCTGCGATATCCGCTGCCTGATCGCCTATTCGCTCCATATCGGTTATCATTTTTAATGCTGAGGATATGGTGCGAAGATCTCTTGCTACGGGCTGCTGCTGCAATATCAGCTTCATGCAGAGTCCCTCGATGTTCCTCTCCATATGGTCGATCTCACGTTCGGTCTCTTTTACTCCCTCCGCAAGGGATATATCGTTCCCGAGCAGCGCCTTTACTGCCATTGAGATAGCTGTTTCGCAGGCGGCTCCCATTTTTATTAGATCAACATTCAGCTCTTCAAGCTGCATTTCAAATCTGTTTCTCATATTAGTTTCCTTTCATTCATCATCCGAAACGGCCTGTTATGTAATCCTCGGTGCGCTTGTCAGTGGGTGAAGAAAAGAGCTTTTCCGTTTTGTCATATTCCACTACCTCCCCAAGAAGGAAAAAGGCTGTGCGGTCGGAAATTCTTGTTGCCTGCTGCATATTATGGGTTACTATCACGATGGTGTACTTTTCCTTGAGGCTGATGGCAAGGTCTTCGATCTTATTTGTGGAGATGGGATCAAGGGCTGAGGTGGGTTCGTCCATGAGCAGGACGTCAGGCTCCACTGCCAAGGCTCTTGCTATGCAGAGTCTCTGCTGCTGTCCGCCCGATAGTCCCAGAGCGCTTTTTTTGAGCCTGTCCTTCAGCTCGTTCCATATGGCGGCATCGGTCAGGGAGCGCTCCACTATTTCATCCAGCTTTGCCTTTGAATGTATGCCGTGGGTCCTCGGACCGTAGGCAATATTGTCATAGACGCTCATGGGAAATGGATTGGGCTTCTGGAACACCATTCCCACCTTTTTCCTCAGCAGATTCACATCTATGCTGCCGTAAATGTCCTCCCCGTCAAGGAGAGCTTTTCCCTCAATAACACAGCCCTCCACAAGGTCATTCATGCGGTTGAGGCTTTTGAGAAGCGTTGATTTTCCGCAGCCTGAGGGTCCGATGAAGGCGGTTATCTCTCCTGCGGGAATGTTTATGGATACGTCCTTTAATGCGTGGAATTTTCCGTAATGGAGATTCAGCTTTTCTATTTCAAATTTATACATCTTATTCCCTTTCGTGTTACTTCGATATCTTCTTTGCGATAAATGAGGAAAGCATATTTATCATTACCACTATAACAAGCAGAACTACTGCGGTGGCATAGGACTGCTCTGCGGCAAGTCCCTCGTTCCACAGGGCATAGAGGTGTATCGCAAGAGTTCTGCCCGAACCCATAAAGCTGTCGGGTATCTGCGCAACGGTTCCTGCGGTGAATATCAGTGTGGCGGTCTCTCCTGCAATTCTTCCTATGGCAAGGATAACGCCTGCAAGTATTCCCGGAACGGCGGAGGGGAGTACTATTCTGAATACTGTTCTGAGCTTTCCCGCTCCCAGTCCGAAGCTGCCCTCACGGTAGCTGTCGGGAACGCTTCTGAGCGCTTCCTCCGTTGTACGCATTATAAGGGGGAGTATCATTATTGACAGGGTAAGTGCGCCTGCCATCATACAGTAGCCCCATTTGAGCTGCGCCACAAAGAGGAGATATCCGAAAAGTCCGTAAACGATGGAGGGTATTCCCGAAAGCGTTTCGGTGGTGATTCCCACTATTGTTACGAGCTTATTTCCTCTTTTGGCATACTCCACCATATACACCGCCGAGAATACTCCGAGAGGCACGGCGATAACAAGGGAAAGCAGGGTCATTGTCACTGTATTGACAAGTGCGGGGAAAAGAGATACGTTTTCCGTTGTGTATTCGGGGGCGAAAAGGTCGAGTGACAGGTTGGGGATACCTTTATATAAGATATAGATTATTATGCTAAGAAGAGACAGCAGGGTAATTCCTGCGGCTACCTTCACTGCGCCTCCAAGCAGCAATGACTGCGCTTTCTGACCGAAGGATGCTCTGTTTATGCTTCTGCTCTTTTCGGCAGGGATAGCTGCGGCTGATACGTTGTTCATTGAAATTTTCCTTTCAATTGTCTGAGGTTTTCCTTTTGATTACTGAGAAGGTGAGGTTGATGATGAGAATGAACACGAAAAGCACCACTGCTGTTGCGATAAGGGCTTCTCTGTGGAGATCTGCGGCATAGCCCATCTCAAGGACGATATTCGCCGTCATTGTTCTCACGCCCTGAGTGAGCTTTTCGGGGAGGATAGCCTGATTTCCCGCAACCATTACCACAGCCATGGTCTCGCCCACTGCACGTCCTATACCGAGGATAACTGCTGCCAAAATGCCCGATTTTGCCGCAGGGAGAACTGCGAAAAACACGCTTCTTTCATGGCTTGCGCCAAGTCCCAAGGAGCCTTCGTAATAGCTTTCGGGAACTGCTCTTATGGCGCTTTCCGAAACGCCGATTATGGTGGGGAGTATCATTATGCCGAGAACTATGGAGGCGGCAAGCATACTTGTTCCGTTTCCGCCAAAAAGCTTTCTGATAAGCGGTACTATCACCATCAGACCGAAAAAGCCGTACACTACGGAGGGTATTCCTGCGAGAAGGTCTATGGCAGGCTTTATTACCTTATATATGCTGTCGGGACAGAAGTGCGCCATGAAAACGGCGGTGAGTATTCCGATGGGTACGCCTATGATTATGGCTCCCGCTGTTACATAGAGACTGCCGATTATCATGGGAAATATGCCGTAAATATCATTTGAGGGCTTCCACTGCCTGCCTGTGAGAAATTCTCCCACGCCTATCTTTCCGATTGCGGGGATACCGTTTGCAAAGAGGAATATGCATATCAGAGCTACCGCAAGTATGGATATGCAGGCAGATGCGGCGAAAACAATATGCATGGCTTTTTCTTTGAAATTATTCATAATAAAATTCGTTCCGCTTCTTTTTGGGAAGCGGAACGCTCCTCTCATATCAGATTAGTCAACAAGAGATTCCCATGTGGTTATCTTGCCTGTGTAGATATCCTTGACCTCTTCTGCTGAAAGCTCTTCTGCGGGGTTGTCATTGCTTACGATAACGGTGATGCCGTCCATTGCGATAACGGTTGATAATGCGCCCTTTTCGGTCTCGCTGTCTTTCAATTCTCTTGAAGCCATTCCGATATCGCATATGCCTTCAACTGCACTGTTTACGCCTGTGGTGGAGTCACTCTGGTTTACTTCAACGGTCACATCGGGATTTACTGCCACATATGCTTCCTTGAGCTTTTCCATTACGGGTGTAACCGAGGAGGAGCCTGCTACGGTTATCGTTCCGCTCTGCTTTGTTCCCGAATATGCGGGAGCGTCGGATACGGGGATATATTTCTCTCCCTCGATCACTGCCTGTCCGTCTGCGGACATGATAAAGTCAATGAAATCCTGTGCAAGGGGGGATACATTAGCTGTGGTTATGATATTGAAGGGACGGGATATTTTATAGCTGCCGTTTTTGATATTATCCACAGTAGCTTCCGCGCCGTCAATTTTAAGTGCTTTTACGGTTTCGTCAAGAGAACCGAGGGAGATATAGCCGATGGCATATTCGTTCTGGGAAACGCTGGTCTTCATAACGCCTGTGCTCTGTGTGATCGCGGCTGTGTCGATAGTATAGTCAATCTTCTCACCTGCGTCATTTTTCTGTTCAACGCCGAAAAGCTCTACAAAGGCTCCTCTTGTTCCCGAGCCGTCCTCTCTTGAGATAACGGCGATATCGGAGGTCTTTTTAAAGCTGCTGCTTGCGGGAGCATTGCTTGCTGCAGGTGCTGCTCCGCCCTCAGATGCTCCTCCGCAGGCTGTGAAGGCTGCTGCCATGGTCATTGCAGCTGCTAAAGCCAAAAATCTTCTTGCTGTGTTTTTCATCTTAAAATCTTCCTTTCGGTAAATCATTCATTTGATTTACGTTTTACAATTCGTTTTATCGCTTATCTGCGGTACATCTTTATAATACACCCCCAATGTAAAATCCAAAACCGGGCTTTTGTAAAATTGGGGTAAAATCAGCTGGGGTTGTATTTGCCTTAATTATATTACCCGTAAAGTGAATTTTATGTAAAATTATAGGATTAAAAAACGATTCCCCCTCCGAAATATTTATCGGTGGGGGAATCTGAATTTGATATTAAGAAAGAATAGGGATCACTTATCCCATTTGATAACAATACTGTCGCCATCGTTGATGATGTCCATAAATGAAGCGTTTTTGCCGTTGATGGTGAGTATCATGTTTCCGCCGGGAGGTGGGTCGCTGATGTCGATATCCGCAAGTGCCATAAGCTCGATGAACTCATGGGGAGAACCGTCGGAACGGCTCTCGAGAGGGGTGGGCTTTCCGTTCAGAATGACGATGATGTTTCCCGCAGCCAGATCCTGCGGCTCGGGTACTGCTTCGGACTGATGAACCTCAGGCTCGGGAGCGGTCATGGGGATTCCCGAAAGAGTTTCAACGGTGCGGCTTGCCTTTTCGTCCTTCAGGGCAATATCTCTTGCCTGATTGGGCAGATTTTCTCCCGATGCCTTTCTGTCCTTCGTAATGAAGGAATCATTTTCCTCAAGTATGTAGTCATTCTTGACAAGCCTGTCATTTTTGTAGAATGAGATGCGTGAGCAGTCAAAGGGCAGGGAGAGGATAAGGTCTCCCAGCGTCTCAATAGTTTCTATTTCAATATTATCATAATTCTGAACGCTGTAGTTTCCTGTTACGATGGTGCCGTTGGCACGGACGGTCTTGCCGAAGGAGTATTCCTCGCCGTCGATTATTATCTTCTTCTTGAACACCTCGCCTGCTATATCGCTGACGGTAACTGCGGCATTTGCTCCGATGGTTGCGGGTGTGAAGTCGATAACGTCTCCGTGCTTTACGGTATATTCAAGCGCTGCGGGGAGACCGTTCACCATTATCTGTGCGGGAGCGGAGGTCTCGCCTCGGAGAGTCTGCTTCTCTCCGTTTAATGTGAATATAAGTCCTCTGCCCGATTTGCCGATTATCTGAGGTGTCTGGAAGCCTGCATTTATCAGCACGTCTGCGGCGGTAATGGTCTTGGTGTCGAATATGCGGAACTTGCTGCCGTTGAGCGTTACCTGCGAGAACTCGTAGCCCTTCTGGAGAATGGCTGTTATGCCTATTCCGATGGGGGTCACATATTCGGGACCCGAAATATCCACATGGCTGAGATCAATGGTCTTGCGGTAGGTCTGTCCGCCGATGGCAACACGGTTTTCGGGAACGTTCAGCTTCTCTGCCACAAGTGATGACAGCTCGGGGATAAGGCTGCCGCCGCCTACAAGAAATACTGCTGCGGGAGCTTCTCCGTTTGCTTCAAGTACATTATCGGCAATGGTGTCCGCAAGCTGCTCCACGGCGGGGAACAGGCTTGAGTAAAATTCCTCGGAGCTTACACTATGCTCAAAGCCTAAGATATCCGTAAACACAACGTCCTGCTCGGGGGGAGTGAGCTTCATGCTTTCGGCGGTCTCGAAATCCACAAGGTATTTCTGGATTATCTCCTCGGTTATTTCGTCGCCTGCGATGGTAGCCATGGCATATGCCACGATGCTGCCGCCTCTGGAAACGGCAATATCGGTAGTTCCTGCGCCGATATCCACAAGGGCGATATTTATGAGCCGAACCTCGGGGGGGATTATTACGTTCATGGCGGCGATAGGCTCAAGGGTAAGGCTGCATACATCCAAGTCGTTCATGTCCATAACGGTGTAAAGACTCTCCACCACAAGCCCCGGGAGAAATGCGGCGATAAGCTCGATGGAGACCTTCTTTCCCTTATGCCCCAGAAGGCTCTTTATGGGATAATCGTCCAGAGCGTACTTGACTACGGTATGACCCACGCAGTAAAAGGGAACGCCCTCGGCTGTGTTTTCCTTGTCAAGCTCGGACTGAGCCGTTGCAACGGCTTCAAGCTCCAGCGACTTGAGCATATTTTCGGTTATGCTCTCCTTGCCGTCAAGTTCTGTCTCAAGAGAAGCTCGTCTGGTTTTAAGCGCACGTCCTGCGGCGGCTATGGCGACCTTGGAAAGTATCATTCCCGACTTTTCCTCAAGAGCGGACTTCACCTTGCCCACTATCCTTGCGGTCTCCACAATATCCTCTATCTGACCGTCCAGCATGGCACGGCGGATATGGGGAACGGAATAAGCGTCAGTCACCACGAAAACTCCGTCGTCCATATGACCGATAACGCCTACCACGTTTCGGGTGCCTATATCAAGGGCGAAAATGTCATTCTCCCCCTGGGGAGTTTTCTGAGCCTTGCGCATCACAGAAGAGCCCGAAGCTTTGCTGTTCGGCATTTATATCATTCCTTTATAAATAAATTCAGAAGTATTATCTATATTATACTATATATCGAAGAATTTTGCAATATTTTTCTTCTCGGTTTATGAAATTTTTCGGGACGATTGACTTTTTCTTCATAATTTGTTATAATAAAATATAATTTACATTTACCGTAAGGAGATCAGGGTCATGTCTGATTTTAAAAAGAAGCTGGGAGAGCTGCTTTTTTGCGGCGGTGTTTCCGCAGAGGATTACAGGAATATTTCAGGAGAGATACATAGAAGCAACAGGCAGAATCTTACTGTGTTTTCCGTTGTTTCGGCAGTGTTCCTGATGGTAATGACGGTGCTGTCTTTTTCTATTGAGGAAATAGAATCTAACAGAATGTTATACCTCGGGTCAATGGGTATCATTGCGGCGATCCTGATCGTTTCGCAGCTGTTCGGTGAAAAGCGCCCGAAGCTGACGCTTTTCTGCGTCTATACCTTTATAAGCGTTTTGTTTATCTTCGGCATAATCCTCGGTACTGTGAAGAATCCCGATAAAATATCCACAACATTTATTGCGCTGCTTCTTACAATTCCCATGCTTTTTACGGACAGACCCATAAGAATGACTGCAACTATTGTATTCTATATTGCAGTATTCTCTGCTGTCTCCGCAGCGGTTAAAACTGCTTCCCTGACAGAGGCTGATATTATGGACGGCTGTATTTTCGGCGCTATCAGTGCTATTGTCAGCTCCTATATGATGAGCGTTAAATGCGAAAGGTTTATTTTTGAGCGAAAGACTCTGGTTTTAAGCGAAATTGACCTTCTTACGGGACTTCACAACAGAAATTCCTATGAGAAAAGCTTTCCTTCATTCCCCGAAACCGCAGAAAGATCTGTTTCCTGCATTTACATTGATGTGAACGGGCTGCATGAGCTGAATAATTCGCAGGGACATGAGATGGGCGACAGAATGTTAAAGTTCATTGCGGACGAGCTTAATAAACAGTTCGGTGAAAGCACCTTCCGTATCGGCGGAGACGAATTTGTGGCATTTGCTGCGGATATTGACCGAAGCGAGGCTGAAAGACGGACAGAGCTTATCACACAGGCTGCCGAAAAAGAGACCTATCATATCTCGGTGGGAATAGATGTCCGTCTTAAAGAGGGGCTTAGCATGGAAGAGCTTATCAGAAGCGCAGAGAGCGAAATGTACAAGGTCAAGCGGCTTTACTATGAGCAGAGAGGACATGACAGACGTTCACGAAGATAATAATATCCCCGACCCGTGCAAATGAAGCATTACGGGTCGGGGATTCTTTTATCATATACGGGATATCCTGCGCTTTCTTACCTTGACCTTAACAGGCTTTTTCAGAGCGCACTTTGTTGCTGCCTCTGCGGCTTCGTCAATGAAATACTGCTGCGCCGAAAGGGGCGTTTCTCCCTCTGCGGGGCATATGCGTTCATAGCTGCCGTCGGGGAGCTGTATCCTTGCTTTGAGGTTGTCCTTCATCATAATATCGAAGATATGGAGAATTCTTTCACGCAGAAGGGGAGATCTTACGGGAGCGGCTACCTCTACTCTCCTGATCGTGTTTCGTGTCATGAAGTCGGCGGAGGAAATGAATATTCGCTGTCTGTCTCCGCTGCCGAATATGTATATTCTCGAATGCTCAAGATATCTGCCCACAATGCTTCTGACGGTGATGTTTTCCGTCATGCCCTTTACTCCCGCAACAAGGCAGCATATTCCTCTTATGACCATTTCTATCTTAACGCCTGCGCAGCTTGCTTCGATAAGCTTGTCGATAAGTACCTTATCCGTTAGGGAATTGAGCTTGAGACCGATATAGCCGCTTTCTCCGCTCCTTGCGGCAGATATCTCCTCGTCGATAAAGTCGATTATCTTATTCTGGAGCGACAGGGGAGCTACAAGCAGGTGAGAGGTATTCTCCACAAGATTTCCGATGGAAAGGGCATTGAAAACAGTTCCCGCTTCCTCGCCTATCTGCGGGTCTGCGGTCATAAGGGAAAGGTCGGTGTAAAGCTCGGAGGTCTTTTCGTTGTAGTTTCCTGTGCCTATCTGAGTGATGTGCTGAAGCTCGTTTCCGTTTTTGCGGGTTATGAGCATAAGCTTGGAATGGACTTTGAGATTTTCGGGGCCGTACATTACCTTGCAGCCCGCTCTTTCAAGGCGCTTTGACCACTCAATGTTGTTTTCCTCGTCAAAACGTGCTCTCAGCTCAACGAGAACAAATACCTCCT
>JAGBFZ010000274.1 GCA_018110855.1 Oscillospiraceae bacterium | reverse complement strand
CGTCTTTCAGATTGATCAGAATTTTATTACAGCGGCTACTGCCGAGCCTGCGCCCACAGCCATTCCAACGGCTATCAGTAGGGCTTCTGTCAGAGTGTAGATCCCCGAGATGAAGTCCCCCGAAATAAAGTCTCTCATGCAGTTTGTCAGTGCAACTCCGGGAACCAGAGACATTGACGCTCCGATTATCATTTTGTCAAACCTCGGAACAAAGCCGATATAGCTTATTATTACCGCGATCAGCGATACTGCCATTGAGCAGACAACTGCATTGAGAAAGGCGCTGGCGTTTACCTTTTTAAGTCTGAGGGATATGAAGTTGATTACCAGACCCAGCAGTCCGCCGAAAAGCGCTTCAATAGGGGCACCTTCAAAGAAAAGGGTAAATGCAGCTCCTGTTATGAAATAGCTTATATAAATGACGGCTGGACTATATGTTTTTCTTTCCTTTATCTGCTCAAGACGGTGCAAAATGATTTCCGCTTCGGGCTTTTCCGCACAGATAAAGCGGGAAAGCTCGTTTATCCTGCCCACTCTGTCAAGATTGGTATCCCGTCCAGATATGCTTTTTGAATCGGTATAGGGGGTGTTGCTTTTGTCCTTGACGGTGATAATGAAGTTGGCAGGGGTTGCATATATCTCCGCTTCATCATGCTTATATGCATGGCAGATACGGGCAATGGTATCCTCCACACGATATATTTCTGCGCCGTATATTATCATCAGACGGGCTATCTCTGCGCATATGCCCGCAAGCTGTACTTCGTTCATTTAAATCCTCCGGAATGGTTTTCAGATTATAAATCCGCCGTTAACTCCGATTATCTGACCTGTTATAAAATCCGAGCTTTTGTCGGCAAGGAAGAGTGCAGTCCTTGCAATATCTGCGGGGGAACCGAGCCTGTTCATGGGAGTTTCCTCCTTCAGATATGACATTGTTTCCTCGTCAAGGTGAGAGTTCATGTCCGTGTCGATAACGCCCGGAGCGATACAGTTAACGGTTATCCCCGAAAGTCCGACCTCCTTGGCGAGAGCCTTGGTAAATCCGATGACTGCCGCCTTTGCTGCGCTGTAATGGACCTCGCAGGAGGCTCCCACCTGTCCCCACATAGAGGAAATATTGATTATTCTGCCGTATTTTTCGTGTATCATATAGGGGAGCGCTGCATGAGTGAAGCTGTAAACGCTTTTTACGTTCACGTTAAACATATTGTCCCACATTGCCTCGGTAATATCCGAAAACAACGCTTGTTCGGATATTCCCGCATTGTTTATCAGCACTTCTGCACCCCCGAAAACACGGTTTATTTCCGATACGGCAGAGCATACCTCGCTGTGAACAGAGCAGTCGCATTTAAATATTTCGCAGCCGATCTCTTCTTTAAGGCTTTGTGCTTCCTTTTCGCTTTTGTTATATACGGCGGCAACGTTATAGCCTGCTTTTGCAAACTGCTTTGCACATTCCCTGCCGATACCTCTTGATGCGCCTGTGATTATTACTGTATGTGACATTTTGCTGCCTTTCTTATTTTACTTTTCGGGATGTCAGCCATGCTCGATAGGCACGTTTCCAATTGGGAAAAGTATTCTTCAGCCAACCTGATTTTTCCCAAGCTTCTCTCCACTGCTCAAGGGACTGTCTGAAACTCTTTTCGTGAACATGGTATTCGCAGATATAGTCTCTTCCTGAAAAAATTTTTTTGTAATAACAGCCATTTGCATCGCTGCCCTTGCGGCGAACTGCTTTTGACGCATTTCTTTTTCCAAAGCGGCTGTTTGTTTCCTTGCAAATTGGCGTTCTTTTATAGCTTCTGCTCACAGTATTTTTCTCCATATCAGTCATTCAGTCTGTCCAGAAGGATCTTTTCGGGCTTCTTTTCAGAAACCGCAATAATGATGATCGCGATTATTCCGCTGAGTGAGAGGATAATTCCCACGCTAAGACCCTCGGGGAAGAAGGTCATTTCGATCTCATGAGTACCCGCTGTAAGCTCCACTCCGATAAGAGCGTCACAGATCTTTACAGGCTCCACCTTCTGACCGTCAACCTTTATAGTCCAGCCCGGCTCCCAGCTGATGGTAGTGAACATTACACCGTCCTTTTCTGCGGTTATCTCGCCCTTGATATGGTCCTCCTCGAAATGAGTCATTCTGAGACCATGCTCCTTGAGCTTGCTTATATCCTCGTTGAACTTCGCTTCGTCAAGGTAGTAGAAAAGCTTATCCTTGAAAAGAACCTCGTTTTTTTGCTCTGTAATAGTTACGATAAGAGAAATTTCCTCGTTCTTTTCAAATCTTCCGAGAGTCTGGATAACCATGTTTCCACCCTCGAAATAGTAATCGAGAAATTCCTTGTTGAGCCAGAGATTTACCTTTCTTTCATAGCTCGAGGGGAGATACATATATATCATATCCTCGGTGGGAGCGTCAAATATATATTCGATATGGGAGTTTTTGCCTGTTTCAATGGGAACATATTTGATATGCGCACCATAGCTTGTCTGCTTTGCATTTTCGGGAACGGTCTTATCAATGGATATCTGCTTGAAATACTGAGTGTATTCATCGGAAATAAGGTGGGAGAGAAGCTTGTTCTGATTTTCAAAGGGATTATCCTTTTCAAGAGTTACATCAAGGATAGAGCTGTCCGCCATAAATGCAACGGGAAGAGCATTGGGGTTTTCGTAAACCGCAAATATATCCTTTTCGTCCTTATTGGTAAGGACAAGATCGTCGTAATGCTTGTTTTCGGGTATTTCCTCGTCCTCAACAGAGCCTTTTTCCATTACATATTTTATCCCCAGCAGAGCGTCAGTGAAATAGGTCGAGCCTTTGTATTTGATGTAATGTCCTCCGTAGGAGAAGCCGAGGCGGCGGAGAAACTGGATAGGAGCGGCGTTGAGAGTCGAGCTTGAATGAGATATTCCGAAGCTGCCGAATGCAAGAGCGTCATTTACCGTTCTGTGGTAATTTTTCTCTATTCTGTAAACGCCTCCGTCCTCAAAGCTGTCCTGATCGAGTATCTTTTTGACAGTATCCCGTCCTAAGGTGATGTACCTGTTGTAGGAGGAGTATTTGGAATAAACAACGTCCTTGTTGATGGCGTTCATTGTATAAAGAGTTGAACCGAAAAGCTCTCCTGCAATGAATATTCCCAGCACAAAGGTGAGAACAGATCTGAGCGTTCTGTCAGACAGCTTTATGAATCTGAGGACTATGCAGTAGACCAGCGTAAATATCACTGTGTACCACACAGACATTACCAGATCTACTCCTTTAAAGTCCTGCCGTCCTACATAAAATGCATAGATCATCAAGGCAAAGCCTGTTATGCCTATTTCCTTGACGGAAATTCCCTCAAGCCGTTCAAAGGTCATTGCAGCCATTACAAGGAGAATAAAGCTGAATGTAAAGCTGTATCGGTAGGGAAGCCAGTTGGGAACCTGGAAGCCGTGCCATGCAAGGTCTGCGGTGGAGAGATACATTGAAAGAAGTATACTCATAAGCACTGCGCCCATGCCCATTTTCTGCCTGAATCTTATCTTGCTGTTTAGGAAAAACAGGGGGATAAGGATAACGGTCAATACGCCGCAGTAGATCACGGGTGAGCCTTCGGGACGGCAGGTGTCATAGACATTTGGAAGAATATTTTTGAAAAAGTCTATAAAGTCAAACTGTGTTTTCAGCTCATAGCTGGGATTGGAAAATTCAAATTTGCCCAGACTCAGCGAGTAATAAAGAGGCATCAGCACCCATGCCGCTGTCATGGCGGCAATAAGTCCTCCGAGAGCGAACTTGATCCCCGAGAAGAAAAAGCTCTTGAAGGAAAAGGTGTATTCCTTCTTTCCTGCAAAATAATAGTAGAGAAAATATATGATGGAGAAGAAGGTTATCATCCAGCCGATATAGAAATGAGCCATGTACATCAGCGCAAGGGGGATTATAAAACGAAGCCAGCAGTTTTCGTCGATTATTTTCTCGATTCCGTAAACGATAAGGGGAAGGTAGATAAGTCCGTCAAGCCACATGGGGTTCATGAGCTGAACTATCATATAGCCCATCAGTGAATACAGAATACCGAAAAGCATTGCTGTGGAGCTTTTGCTGCCCTTTGAATGTCTGAGATAATAATTAAAGGTCACAGAGGCTGCGCCCACCTTGCAAAGCTGCATGATGAGCAGGGATTCGGTCATAATTGAGCGGGGGAGCAGCATTGGTATGAGCGTAAAGGGGCTTGCCAGATAATAGGCAAACATTCCCATTATCTCTCCTGTCAGATTTCGGCTCCATGAAATAAAGGGGCTGCCGTTTCCGTGAAAGATATCACGGAGATTTTCAAAATAATAAACATACTGACCGTTAAGGTCGAGTACCAGCACGGACATATCCCCGAAAGGGTGAACTCCGAAAACGGCATATGCAATAAACAGTATGACAGCAGGGATGAAAAAGGCGAATATATAACTCCGTTTTGATTTAACAGCTTCCCATAGCTTTTTCAAGAGCTTGTTTTCTTTTTTCGGCTTTGAGATATCAGAGCCGTCACGTCCGCCGTCAATAATGTTAACATTTATTTTCTGAACGTCCATTCCCTTTTCGGAAGGCTCATTATCGGGTTGATTCTGTATATTAAGATTTTTTTTCATATTTTGTAAATTCTCCCATCTGCAATAGGCTTTTTGCCGATCATTCTTTATAACCGACCATACATATACTATTATAATATTTTTCCTAAGAAAAAACAAGAAAAATCAGCAGAAATTAATAAAAAAAATTCTGATTTTTGTCTTGTTAAATTGGGCAATATGTGATATAATTATAAAAGTGAAACAGACTTTCGTTATAAGAACGAATATTTTCCCTGATCGGAGGTTAAAATATAATGCATTTATGTGAAAAGACCATTGAAAAGGAAGTCGTTTTCGAGGGACGCATTATCACCGTAAGGAAGGATAAGGCTCTTCTTGAGGACGGCACTGTTGCGGGGCGGGAGCTTGTGCTTCATTCGGGAGGAGTCTGCGTTGTTCCCCTTACAGACGAAAACGAGGTTATTATGGTCCGTCAGTTCAGATATCCCTTCGGAGAACCTCTTCTCGAGATACCCGCAGGAAAGCTTGAACCGGGCGAGGAGCACAGGCTTGCAGGTCTCAGAGAACTGACCGAGGAAACGGGAGCCTCATGCAAAAGCTTTGATTATCTCGGAGTATGCTATCCGTCTGTGGCATATCTTTCCGAAAAGATCCATATGTATCTTGCAAGAGGGCTTGATTTCGGAGCTTCAAGTCCCGATGAGGGGGAATTTCTCGATGTCCTTCGTATTCCCCTTGAAAAGGCGGTCAAAATGGTGATGGACGGCGAAATTCCCGACGCAAAGACCCAGATCGCACTTCTAAAGACAAAAATGCTTCTTGACGAGGG
>JAGBFZ010000273.1 GCA_018110855.1 Oscillospiraceae bacterium | reverse complement strand
GCCGCATGGAGCTGAGAGGAGAAGATCTCCTCAAATGCTTCCGCCACATACCACAGGCATACCAGGGCAATAATCACACACTTTTGCGGTGTATAGGTCCCCACAGATAAAAAAAACAAATCATAGACTATGACCGCTGCCAGCATTACTCCCACAACAGCGGCTCTGAATCTGAAAAAGGAACGGAAAGATATAATGCGGTAGTTTGCGACCTGATACGGTCTTATTCCAATGCCGCCTATCTGCATGAAAATATTGGCAAGGGTAAATGCTATCGTCATTATTCCCGCATATATCATATCAAATTTCCATGATACAAAGGAAACGATGACAATTGCTTCGGACGCATTTACCAATCCCGAGATCATGTTCCATATATAATTTTTTATTTGTGTTTTGTCTGTATTTTTGAGAAAATTCATAAGCTCTCTTAAAATAATTGTTCACAGCTTTCCTGAAGCTCCGGGAAGTTCGGCTTGGAGCGGTTTTATTCAGTATATCATTTATAGGATAATTTGTCAAGATATCTTAAAATATCATAAGATCCCACCGTAACTATTGACATACCTAAAAAATGGGGGTATACTTATTTCAAACACATTTCGGAAGGAAGCCCAAAAGATTTTACAGAAAGATCAGGAATCCGGGGGTGTGTGAATAAATAAATTATCTTGACTTTATGCTTTAAAAATGGTATAGTAAATTATATAATGCAAAATAATGCAAATTGGTATGTATGAAGGATTATGGCAGATTTTAAGAACGTTTAGATTTGAAAGGTGATAAATGGCTATGAAAAAAATTATGATGCTTGGCGGAAATTATTTTCAGATGACCGCTACTAAAGCTGCCAAGGAGCTTGGACATTATGTAATAAGCGTGGATTACCTTCCCGATAATCCCGCACATAAGCTGGCTGATGAATATCATAATGTCAGCACTGTTGACAAAGATGCCGTTTTAAAGCTTGCACAGGAGCTGCAGATAGATGGCATCGTTTCTTATGCATCAGATGTATCGGCACCTACTGCCGCATATGTAGCGGAAAAAATGGGACTTCCCACCAATCCCTACGAAAGTGTTATGATACTGACACATAAGGATCAGTTTCGTCCTTTTCTGATCGAACATGGTTTTAACTCACCAAAAAGCAAGGGCTTTTCCGATTTGCAGGAAGCTTTGGATTTTTTCAGATCGCTTGGAAAGCCTGCTATGGTAAAGCCATCGGATTCAAACGGAAGCAAGGGTGCAACCAGAGTTGACAGCGAGGCTGACTTTGAAGCTGCATTCAGCAAAGCAATGTCTTTTTCACGTCAGAAAATCGTAATTGTTGAAGAATTTCTTATTCGTGACGGACATCAGATAGCCGGAGACGGTTTTATTGTTGACGGCGAGCTGGTTTTTGCAGGCTTTATGAGCGAGCATTTTGATAAGCTTTGCAATCCGCTTGTTCCCATAGGTGAGAGTTATCCGTCATATATTTCCGATGAATTGAAAGCTAAAGCTAAAGCTGAGATCAACCGTCTGATGAAACTTCTCAATATGAAATTCGGAGCAATAAATATGGACTTTATTATTGACTCTGCGGGAGAGGTTTACATTATAGAGATAGGTCCGAGAAATGGCGGCAATCTTATTACAGACGTTATCAGAGAGGCAAGCGGTATTGATCTGGCAAAATGTACCGTTCAGGCTGCATTAGGTCTTGATATCAATGAGGATTTTAATAAGCCTATTCATACATTCGTGTCATCTTATGTTGTTCACTCGCTGAAAAACGGAACTTATGCAGGCACCGATATCAAAGACAGTATAAAAAAAGATATTATTCTTTTTAAGGACCTGACTAATATCGGTGATCAAGTTGAAATGTTTGACAACGCCGCACTCGGAACAGGTGCAATGCTTATCAAATATGACAGCATTGAACAGATGGTGGAAAGAATGGATAATATGGAAGAATATATAAGAGTGGAAACTGAAAATATATGAAAAAGAAAGCAGTTATATTCGGAATGAACAAGCTGTCCGAGCTGATGTATTATTATCTGACTAACGATGACAGCTATGAGCCTGCAGCTTTTTCTGCCGATGATGAATATTGCAGCACCAATGAGTTTATGGGTCTGCCTGTTGTAAAAGCGTCAGAGCTGAAAAAGGAATATCCCCCCGAAGCCTTCGGCATAATACTGACGGTGGGATATTCATCAATGAATGACATAAGAAAAGACAAATTCAACGTTCTCAGCAGTATGGGATATGAAATGCTGACATATTGTCATCCCTCGGCAGTTATTCTTACGGATAAGATAGGTGAGGGCAGCCTGATACTGGAGAACTGCACAGTCGGTGCATACTGTGAGCTTGGCAGATCAAATATTCTGTATTCATCGACCACAATAGCACATCACTCGAAAACCGGGGATTTTAACTTTTTTTCTGTTGAATGTGCTGTTGCAGGCTGTGTCATAATAAAAAACAACTGCTTTTTTGGCGTGAACTGCACAGTCAGGGACGATGTTATCATAGAGGATTATACTCTTGTGGGAGCAGGAGCATATATATCTGAGAACACCGAAAAATACGGAGTTTATGCGCCTGCAAGATCTGTTAAGCTGAATAGGAAAAGTACAGATATTAAAATATGAGGTGAGATATTAAAATAATGACAATGCTCAGCTTTACTATCCCGTGCTATGGAAGTGAAAAAACAATAAAAAGTGTGATCGATGAGATACACAGCAAAATGTCTGAGAAAAAGGAATATGATTACGAGATAATCACAGTTAACGACTGCTCTCCCGACAATGTGATCTCCGTTCTGAAGGAAACAGCGGCGGCGGATAAACGCCTCAGAGTGATAGATCTTTCCAGAAATGCGGGAAAGCATGCGGCTCTTATGGCGGCATATTCCGTCGTAAGGGGTGATATAATAATAAATTTAGATGATGACGGTCAATGTCCTCTGGATAAATTGTGGGAGCTTATTGCTCCGCTTGACAAGGGTTTCGATATTTCAATAGCCCGCTATTCCGACAAAAAGCAGTCAAGCTTTAAGAATTTCGGCAGCTATATAAATTCGCTGATGGCTGTGCATTTAATCTCCAAGCCAAAGAACCTTTATCTCAGCAATTTCAGTGCCGTAAAAAGATATGTTATTGAAGAGATGTGCAATTACCGCAATCCCTATCCATATATTGACGGCTTGTTTATCCGCACAACATCAAAGATCACAAATGTTGACATGGAGGAAAGAGAACGCACAGAAGGCACAGGAAACTTTACCTTTAAAAAATCCCTGTCACTGTGGATGAACGGTTTCACAGCCTTTTCTGTAAAGCCCCTGAGAATAGCAGATTTTGCCGGGATATTATGTGCGCTTATCGGTTTTATCTTTGCTGTTTATACAATTATAAGAAAGCTGGTAGATCCCGATATTGCTGTGGGTTACAGCTCTATCATGGCTGTCATTCTTATAATAGGCGGCATAATAATGGTGCTGCTGGGTCTTATCGGCGAGTATATCGGAAGGATATATATGTGTATAAACGATTCTCCTCAGTATGTTATAAGGGAAAAAATAAATTTTGACCCGAAAGAGCTGAAATAATGGACAAGAGTAAAATAAGATCCTATATCCTGCTGCATATCATTATATTCGTATATTCAATGAGCAGCATACTTTCAAAAAAAGCAGCCCTTGCAGAGTTCCTTTCAATGAGATTCATAATATTTTATGGTCTGGTGCTGGTCTGCATGGGCGTTTATGCCATAGTATGGCAGCAGGTGATAAAGAATCTTCCCTTAAACGCTGCATTTGCCAACAAGTCGGTGACAGTCATATGGGGAATGATCTGGGGCAGCCTTTTCTTTCACGAAACCATAACCCCCAAAATGGCTCTGGGAGCGCTGATAGTAATAGCAGGCGTTATAATGGTCATCACAGGGGGCGAAAAAGAGGAAAAGGAGAATACCCAACAATGAGCAAGCTGCTTATTTACTCGCTTATCATGTTCTGCGGCGTTGTTGTGTCCGCATTTTCGCAGATACTGCTGAAAAAAAGCGCACAAAAGCATTATGCTTCGGTAATAAAGGAATATCTTAATCCTCTTGTCATCATCGCATACGGAATGTTTTTCGGCTGCACACTTATATCGGTGGTTGCTATGAAGGTCGTACCGCTGTCTATGTCTCCTATAATCGAGGCAACGTCATATATCATAACACCTCTGCTGAGCTTCCTGATTTTAGGTGAAAGGGCAACTAAAAAGCAGCTGGCGGGAATGGCAGTTATAGTTGCAGGTATCCTGATCTTTGTGATGTAGCCTGAAATTGTTGCCAAATTGTAAATTTGAGTGAAGCATATAACACGCTATATTGTAAATAATCTGAAAACATGTTATAATATAACAATGAAGAATAAACGCATATGACGTTTTTTCTATAATTTTATTAAAACAGGGGGAATTTCATGAAAAGGTCAAAAAGAGTGCTGGCAGCAGTCACAGCTGCGGCAATGTCGGTATCCTGCCTTTTATGTGCAGATCTGACTGTCTTTGCGGAAACGGATGATACAGCATTGTCTGCCGACAGTATGACTGTTTCCGAGTGTATTGATTACGTCAATGAAATGAGCAGGACCGCCGAACAGTATGCGCCTGAGGTGGGAATATATTCGGTTCCTGTCAGCAATGAAGAGGGCGAGATCATACAGAAGGTCCTTGACAGCGACTATGGCAAGACAGAAAATATCCGTTATGAGTATAAGTATCAGAAGTATGATTTCAGCTCGGATTATTACTATGCTCAGCTGCCCGCTAAGATGCAGAAGGCTTATGATCAGCTTGATGAAGCCTGCCTGGAGTTTCTTAGCTCTCCTGTGAATCTGTCTACCGATGTTTTCAAGGAGGTAATATTTGAAAGTCCCTTTACCTCAACGACTGAGCTGGATCAGCTTTACTGGAGCTTCTATTATTCCAATCCCCAGTATTTCTTTCTTATGAACTATTACGGCTATTATCTCGATGGCTCAGGAATTATTCTCAGGGCATATGCTAACTGCTATGCTGCTTCGGACAGAGCAACGATAAAAAATTCTATCGACAGCCTTACGGACGAATACATAAACAGTGTCAGCAGCCTGACTGATAATGTGGCAAAGGAGACCGCTATCGCAAGGAAAATAAGCGATCGTGTAACATACAGTACATCTGCTCCTTATAATCAGTCCCTGATGAGCGCACTCTATTATAAATCCAGCGTGTGCAACGGCTATGCAATGTCAATGAACTATTTCTGCAATGCTTTGGGATTAGACTGCATAATCGTTACCAACAACTATCATGCATGGAACAGAGTCAAGCTGAACGGTCTGTGGTATGAAACTGACGTAACATGGTACGATCAGGGAACATATTACTGGGATAAGTGGCTCAATAAAAGTACAGCTACTTTTCTGGCGAACGATCAGGACAATATGCACGTTGTCAATACAGCTAAGCCTATGTATAGCAATATCACTCTGCCTTCCTGCACTGATGATGATCCCACAGACAATCCGCCTTCCGAGGAAGAAACGCCATCTTCCACCAAGCCCGCAAATGTAACCGCAGTGCCCGGCACAAACAGCGTTACACTTTCATGGGACGCGGTTCCCGGTGCAGCAAGATATGCAGTATCATATCATAATGGCAGCGGATATACTATTCTCACCGAAACCTGCACTGCTACAACCTACACCGCAGCAGGTCTTACAGCAGGAAGAACATATCCCTTCCTTGTTCAGGCCTTTGTTAACGGTCAGTGGTCTCCCTTTACATCGGCTGATCATGTAGCAGCTACTCCCGCAGGCAGCACAGTAACTTCCACCAAGCCCGCAAATGTCAAGGCAGTTCCCGGCACAAACAGCGTTACTCTTTCATGGGACGCAGTTCCCGGTGCAGCAAGATATGCAGTATCATATCATAATGGCAGCGGATATACTATTCTCACCGAAGCCTGCTCTGCTACAACTTACACCGCAGCAGGTCTTACAGCAGGAAAGACATATCCCTTCCTTGTTCAGGCTTTTGTTAACGGTCAGTGGTCTCCCTTTACATCGGCTGATCATGTTTCCGTAACAATTGACAGTTTATGAAGGGATGAAGAGCAGATCACAGTGACAAAGAATAATTTCACTGTGATCTGTTCCCCCGAGGATAAAGCAACAGCAGAATCTGTCATCAGCTCACTTGAGAGCAATGGCGGCAGCATAGCAGGCTTTTTCGGATTCAACAGCACAGAAGTAGATCAGACGGTCATCATCTATCCTACTCTTGAGGATTACAGAGCCTTTCTGATGAATACCTTCAACTTTTACAGCGGCTACTCGGTAGGTACTGCATATAATGGAGTTGTTCATACCACTACCCTCAGTCAGTGCCGGAGAGCAGATGGACATCAATATATGTCTGAGTCTGATTACATGAAGATCATCCTCCATGAATATGTTCACACCTGTCACAGCAGCGTAAATAATGATTTGTACAAGCTGAACTGGTTTGCTGAGGGACTTGCTCAGAAGCTCTCGGGGCAGCCTGTATATGATGTTAAGATCACCTGCACTTTGGAGGAGCTTACAGGTAATTTTCAGAGCTTGGAGAACGGCTATGCCATAAGCTTAAAGATAGTAAACTATATGTTCGATAACTATTCCTATGCTCAGATCATGGATTTTATAAAAAATCC
This sequence comes from Oscillospiraceae bacterium, assembly GCA_018110855.1. Lineage (GTDB taxonomy): Bacteria > Bacillota > Clostridia > Oscillospirales > Ruminococcaceae > Huintestinicola. Next base: position 1,632 of record JAGBFZ010000273.1, on the reverse strand, counting down.
CGACAAGCTCAGAGCTGAGACGGAAAAAATCCTGAACGGCGCAAAGGGAGTATGATCGATCATAGCGAATAAAGCAGCAAGATATTCGGGGCAGCATATTACAACGACAGATCATGTATATGCACCCACCTATTAAATTCCACATACAATAAGCAAAAGGTTTTGTGCCTTGTGCATAAAACCTTTTGCTTATATAAACTGATGCTGATCCCACATTCACCTATGGACAGATACCAGCTATAATAACGTCATCTGCTGCCATTTTTATAGGATGTGGAATCAGTATAAATAATTTTATACAGTGTAGAATAGTCATAAGGTTCCTATATAAGGTTTGACTTATAAATTGGAGGATTTGATAATGAGCGAAAAGAATGTCAAAAACAAATCAGAAAGGAAGAGTATTCTTTTCTGTGTATTGTCTGTGGTGCTTACAGCAATCTATATGCCTTTTTTTATGTACAGTGCCAATTGTGCTGAGGTAAATATTTCCGAGCTGACAATGCCGCTGCTGCTGTTTCCTCTGGGAGCTGTAATCTTCTTGTTCATAATAAGGCTTTTTTTCCGTTCTGATGCCAAGTCCGCAGTCATTACGGTAATTATGACTATTCTGCTAGAGAATTACAGCATCGTGGAAAAGCTGATAAGAACAGTTTTTCCCGATCTGAAATACTGGCATATTTTACCCTTGCTTATTGTCATTACGCTTCATATCGGCTATCTGATATATCGGAAGGTTCCTGATAAAACTGCGGAAAATATCCCGCTTATAGTAACAATAGCCTTTGGCGCTCTTATTGCCGTCAATACTGTTACAGCTGTCCCCACCGCCATCCAAAAAATGTCCTCATCATCAGGAAAAACAGCCGTCAATGATATTGCAGTCTCTGACAGCACTGTCAATAACAATATTTACTATTTTCTGCTGGACGAAGGTGCTTCATTCAAAACGCTCAGCACCTATTATGATTATGATGCGGCAGAATTCAGAAGCTTCCTTGAGGAAATGGGCTTTAATATTTCAGAAAACTCTTACAACCAATCGACAGATACACACGTTATACTTACAGATCTGTTAACTCTTAATTATTCAGTCGATAGTAATATGGAAAGAGCGGAAATGGATAATCTGAAGGCAGAACAGATCCTCAGCCATACCATGAATTCATATTCCTATAAGCTTCAGGGAGTGGGTAATACCGCATGGCTTTATATCGACAGCCTGACTGAAACAAATTCCTCAGCCGCCTCAACCACTATAGACGGAGAGGATATCCTTCAGATTACAATGAAAAAGACCTTTCTTTATCCTGCGTTCACCCGTAATATCAATGATACACAGAGGGTCATTCTTGATACATTCAGCTATTATGACGAAGATGTATATTCAGAAAGAGGACGCTTCCTGATGACATACATCGAATCTCCTCATATTCCCTTTGTTTTTAATGAAAACGGCGACTCTGTTTCCGAATCCCATTTTGCTGACTGGTCTGACGAAAAATATTATCTGGGACAATATAAATTCATTATGAAAAAGACTATACAGGCGATCGACAATATTCTTGAAAATGATCCCGACTGTATTATTATTATAGCTTCAGATCACGGTCCCAGACAAAATCCGGAAAT
>JAGBFZ010000272.1 GCA_018110855.1 Oscillospiraceae bacterium | reverse complement strand
CCTCATAGCTGCCTGCATAGATAGAGCAGGGAGAGCAGAAGGGAACGCCCTGAACGATATCCATAGCTTCGCCGTGAGCCTTGTTTTCGTTGATATCGACAAGAACGATCTCGGAAGCTATACCGTCTACGACCATAGTGTAGGCAATTGTGGAGCCGACGCTGCCTGCGCCGATAATAGTGACTTTGTTGCTCATAAATCATTTCCCGCTTTCTGTGAGTATTTTTTGCGGAATAAAAGAAATCCGCAAACAGTCTGCTGCCGAAAATCCTGACAAATTTCATCCGCATCGGGACAAAAAGACAGAATTTTCTCGTTATAATCTATTCTATCACATCTGCGGAGAAAAATCAAGAGAAAAAAACATAAATTATACGTTTGTCAAAAATTTAACAAACTGCATGGCTGTTTGTAACACATTTAACAAAACGAGTGGGTGAAAAATGGGAATAATGATACTGTCATACAAAAAAGCGGCAGTATCGGAGCAGTAAATCAGATGTGACTGAAAGGATTATAATACATATTATAGCACATCTGTTTCTGTATGTCAATAGATAAATTTTGAACATTTCAAATGGCATGAAGATACAAATTTACGTTCTTTTAACAGCTGTTTTTCACATATGCTTGACAATAGCATGCAAATGGTATAAAATGTACCATAGAAGCTGTCGGAAACTTGTTTCGGGCGGCTTTTCCAACGGATAAAAAAGGAGCTGCTTATGGAAATAATCATCGTTGGCTGCGGAAAGGTCGGACAAGCCCTCGCAGTCCAGCTAAGTAATGACGGAAACAACATCACCGTTATAGATCTCAGTGCCGCCAAGGTAAACGAGGTCATAGGACGGCATGATATCATGGGCGTTGTGGGAAACGGCGCCACCCACCTTATCCAGCAGGAGGCAGGCATCAAAAAGGCGGATCTGCTCATCGCAGTAACAGGCTCGGACGAGCTGAATCTCCTGTGCTGCCTTATCGCCAAAAAGGAGGGCAACTGCCAGACCATCGCCAGAGTGCGCAATCCCCAGTATAGCTCTGAGGCACGCTTTTTAAAGGACGAGCTGGGTCTTGCCATGATAATAAATCCCGAGTTTGCGTCGGCAGCGGAAATAGCCCGTATCCTCCGCTTCCCGTCAGCGATAAAAATAGATACCTTTGCCAAGGGCAGGGTGGAGCTTATCAAGTTCCGTCTTCCCGAGGGCAGTCCTATCATCAATATGGCGGTAAAGGAGGTCATAGCCAAGCTCAAATGCGACGTACTTATATGTACAATTGAGCGTGGGGGTGAAGCATATATCGCAAACGGTGATTTTGTATTCCAGGAGAAGGACGTAATTTCCGTAGTAGCGTCACCCCGGAAGGCAAACGACTTCTTTAATAAGATCAAGTATAAAATGCGTTCCGTAAGGGATGTTATGATCGTGGGCGGCGGCGAGATAACCCATTATCTTGCGGATATCCTTCTCCGCTCTGATATTGCCGTCAAGGTAATAGAAAAGGAGCCGAAGGTCTGCGAGGAGATGTGCACCACCCTTCCCGATGTTACCGTAATAAACGGGGACGCAGTGGAGCAGGAGCTGCTTCTCGAGGAGGGGCTTGAGAATACGGGAGGCTTTGTTGCACTCACAAATCTTGACGAGGAAAATATCCTTCTTTCCCTGTTTGCAAAAAACAAGAGCAAAGGCAAGCTTATCACCAAGATAAACCGTATTGATTTTGACGATGTGGTAAATCAGCTTGATCTTGATACCATAATCTATCCCAAGCATCTTACAGCCGAAAGCATCGTAAGATACGTCCGTGCAATGAAAAACACCATCGGCAGCAATGTGGAAACGCTGTACAGCGTAATAAAGGACAAGGTGGAGGCTGCGGAATTTATCGTAAAAGAGAAGTCGCCCATTGTGGGAATACCTCTCAGCGAGCTGAAATTCAAGGATAATGTGCTTGTTGCGGCAATACTCCGTGACCGAAAGGTAATAATCCCCCGAGGACATGATGTGTTCATGCCGGGGGACGCTGTGGTGATAGTATCGCAGATAATGGCTCTTCACGACATCACCGACGTGCTGAAGAAAGGATAAGCAGGGGCAGATATGAATTTTCGGATGATAATATACATTTTAGGGTGGATACTTGTATTTGAAACGCTTTTTCTGCTTATCCCCCTTATCACAGCCATTGTTTTCGGGGAAGGCTGTGTAACGGCAGTGCTGCTGACAATAGCCATCTGCCTCACAGTGGGGGGACTGCTGATAATAAAAAAGCCTAAAAACACTGTGCTTTATTCCCGTGAGGGCTTTGTTATCGTGTCCATGAGCTGGATAGTTCTCAGTCTTTTCGGAGCATTGCCCTTTGTTTTTTCCGGGTCGATCCCGAATTTTATCGACGCACTTTTTGAGACCGTATCGGGCTTTACCACTACGGGAGCAAGTATCCTTGCCGAGGTGGAAACAATGCCCAAGGCAATGCTTATGTGGCGCAGCTTTATTCATTGGGTCGGCGGAATGGGTGTCCTCGTTTTCATAATGGCTTTTATCCCGTTAAGCGGCGGACAGAATATCCATATTATGAAAGCGGAAAGCCCCGGACCCTCTGTAAGCAAGCTGGTGCCCAAGGTTAAGACCACCGCACTTATTCTGTATTCCATATATTTTGTACTGACCCTTGTGGAATTTGTCCTTCTGCTTTTCGGAGGAATGAGCGTTTTTGAAGCGCTCAATACCTCTCTTGCAACTGCAGGAACAGGCGGCTTCGGAATAAAAAACGACAGTCTCGGCGGCTATTCACCCTATATCCAGATAGTCGTGACTGTTTTTATGATAATGTTCGCCATAAATTTCGGATCATATTATTTTATTATTTCCGGCAAGCTGAAGGAAGCGTTCAATAAAGAGGTAAGAGTATTTCTGACGATAGTGGTTTCGGCAATAGTCATTATCACGCTGAATGTGAGAGGGCTTTTTGACAGCGTGGGCGAGGCTCTGAGGCACGTCAGCTTTACGGTAGCCTCCATTATCTCCACAACAGGCTTTTCAACTGCCGATTTCGACCTATGGCCTGAGCTTTCAAGAACGGTGATAGTTCTGCTCATGTTTGTGGGCGGCTGTGCAGGAAGTACGGGCGGCGGCATCAAGGTCACAAGAGTTATCATTCTTGTAAAGGGTCTTGCCAAGGAGCTTGAGGTCATGATACACCCGAAGCAGCTCAAGAAGATAACCGTAGATTCAAAGCCCATCGAGCATGAGGTGGTCCGCTCGGTAAACAGCTATCTGGTGTGCTATGTGCTGCTGTTTGCTGCGTCTGCTGCGCTCATTTCAATTGACAACCTTGATCTTATCACAAACTTCACCGCAGTGAGTGCAGCTATGAACAATATCGGTCCGGGACTCGGGCTTGTGGGACCCACACAGAATTTCAGCGTATTTTCCGCACCTTCAAAGATCATACTTATCTTTGATATGCTTGCGGGAAGACTTGAGCTTTTCCCCATGCTGCTGCTGTTCTCAAGAGCCACATGGAAGAAGTGAGTCTGTAAATGAATATTGATACAAGGCAGGTCATTTTCCTGATAGTTCTGATATATTTTCTCGCCGTCAGCTTTTATTCTGCGGCGATGACCTGTATGGATAAACGCCTTGCCCGTAAAGGCGGACGAAGAGTACCCGAGAAGAAACTTTTCACAGCGGCAATTCTCGGGGGAGCGGCGGCGATGTACATCACTATGAGGCTTATCCGCCATAAAACACTCCACAAGCGATTCATGATTGGACTGCCGATCATAATAATTTGTCAGACTGCTGCCTTAATACTTGTTATATATATATGCTGAAATAAATAACTCCTGCCTGATGAAAGTCTCGGCGGGAGTTCAGTCTGTCGAAAAAGAAACAGCAATTGTATAATGTGCACAAACCCATACAAAATATTCTTCGTCAAAAACGTTCCACCGGAACGTTTTTGAGGGTAAGTTTGCACAACCACCATAGAAGGGGCGCGGTCTTGTTCGCGCCCCTCGGAAATGCTGTCGCATTTCCTCACCCCTGCTCCGTTCTCATGAAAAAAGGGGATTTCGCCGTCTGCGGACGGCGACAAGGTGGGGGCTTGTTTGCAAGACCAATGCCCCCTTGACCCCTGCCACCTTTGAAAAGGTGGACGAAACTTTTAGAGTGACATTATTTGTGCAGATTTTTTCATCTATGGACTTTTTCAACAAGCAGAACTCCCGCCTGAAAAAGTTCGGGCGGGAGTTTTGTTTAGTTTTCGGTGTTTCTGATATTATCAACAATGGGAGAGTTGATGATGCTCTTTGCAGGCACCCATGAAGCTGCTGCTGCAATGATAAATGCCGCTGCTGCTGCAATGAGAATATATTTCAGAGGAGCCGCAGCAGAGAAGGTAAGCCCCAGATCGTCCATATCCAGATCATGGAACCGGACCTTGAAGGGCAGTTGAATAATTATTACAGCAGCCTCCACGATAAGCAGAGAGGAAAAACTTGCCAGACCTGCATAAATCAGGCTTTCTGAAAGAATGAGCCTGTGAAGCTGCCTGTCGGACATTCCGCAGGCTCTGAGCATAGCAAGCTCCGATGTTCTTCCCATAACGTTTGTGGATATGATATTGACAATATTGACTGCCGCTATAAGAGCGATTATGAATATGGCAAAGAAGCCCACAGTTTTTACAATACCGAGCTTAGCTCTTGCAAGACTCTGATCCGATGCATTGTTTGTATAGCTGTCATAGAATCTTCTTTGAAGGAAATTATTCGCTTCCGTTTCAGTTCCGTCCGCTGCATCGGCGTAAACAGTTCTCATGAAGAGGGTGTATTGTCCGCCGTCATAATCAATAAATACAGTGGAGCTGTCTACTCCAAGCTCCGTTATCAGCTTTTCATAGGCACTCTGAGCCATTACAGCGGTGCAGATGCCTTCACTTGAGAAATAGGTACGGTTTTCGGTGGTAAATGTTCCCGCTGTGCTGAGAGTGATGGGGTCGAGAAAAGACATCATGCTGTCAATAAAGGGCGGGGCGGTAAGGCTTTCGGGGATATTGTCAGCAAATCGGTAAAGAACATTTCCCGCTTTATCCTTCATCACAGGGTCGATAAGAACAGAACCTGAGCTTTCAAGCTCATCATAGGATATCCCGCTGTCCGAAACAATGAATTTATCAAAGGTATTTCTGTTCACAGGGTGAACAAGCATAACAATACCGCCGTATTCATAGATCTCATTGTCAGGGAGAATGTTCAGATCCTGATTTCTCAAAAATAATTTTATACTGCTGTCATACTGAACATTATCAAAATAACCCGAGGAGAGCATTTCCTCTGTGACTCCATTGATATCCTCGGGAGCAAGAGCCTTTATCTGAATCGAATAATCATAAGGAACACGGTTCTCTTCAAATTCCTTTGTTATTTTTCCGTCAGCAAGCTCTGCTCCGTAGGAGAAGCTCGTGAAAAGAACGATGCTCATGACCATAGAGACCATGGTAATGATGTATCTCTTTTTATTCCGTTTAATGCTGAGAGCCGAATATGCTCCTATGAAGCTCCTGCCCTTTTCAAGTCCCGAGCTGTGCTTGGGGACAGCGACTTTTTCTCTTTTTCCGGCAGCGTTCATAGCTTCAACGGGTGACGACCTGATGGAGCGCATACCTGTGGAAACCGCTGAAACGACTACCCACAGGATACCGATGATCGCTGAAGCAATAAATACATAGGGTCTCAGCTCAAAAACGAGCATATCCCTCAGATCAAGTCCTGCTTCCTCCGCATTAAGATAGGGAAGCTCCTTGATTGCGGAAAAAATTCCCGAGGCGCAGCCTGTTCCCACAATTATTCCTATTGCAACTCCGGGAATGGCAAGAAAAACTGCCTCCCATACCACAAGGGCAAATACCTGTCTGCCCGAGGCACCAACTGCCTTGAGAAGTCCGAACTGCTTTATACGTTCCTTTGCGGACATTTCAAATGAATTGTCGATGACCATTCTCACGCAAAACATGAGGAAAATAACCACTAAATAAACAAGAGCAAAAAATAATGCCTGTGAGAATTTTGCCTTGACGCCCTTTCCTTCAAGATCGAGAAGCTCCTGATTCATGCCGTAGCTGAAATCATCTATCTCATAGCCTGCATTCTTGAACGCATGATGCATATCCCAGTAAAGATCGTCAGCCTTGTCTGAAAAACGGGCGAGAACGTTGTCTGTGAGATAGGAGTACGATTTAAGCCTTGTATCGGAATAATCAACGATATTGCTGCCCTCGGAGAAGCCCACAACAGTAAAGCTTATTTCCGAAACATCGGTAATATCAAAGGCTTCGGACAATTCTGCCGGAACGTTTTCAAATTTATTTTCGGCGCCGGTCTTTGCCTTGCAGGTGACAAGCTCAGCCGTGACGGTATCGCCTATCTCGGGATACCCCCACAGATATGAGCTTTGCAGGCTAAGAACTATCTCACCGTCCCTTTCGGGCAGCCTGCCCTCAGTGACCTTATTCATTTTTTCGGGAAGCATAGTAAGCTCTCCCGCTCTGAAACGCAGGAAAACATCATCTATTGGCATACCGTTCAGAACAAGATATTCGATCTGTGCGTCTTCTTCCTTCATCTGACCGTAATCAACGGTAGTGCTGCTTGTGTAGGAGGATACGCTGTAAACTTGAGTTTCGCTGAAAATATCCATGCTGCGTATCGATAGCAGCTGATCCTTGTCAAGACCGTTGAATACAATGTGATATGTACCGTTTGTCTCTCTGCATATGTTCAGTGAAGCGGCACGGTAGATGGAAACAGCCGAAAGTATCACAGTCATAAAGGCGGTGGCAGTGATTATGGCAATTATTGTCATTATCGTGTGCTTTTTTTGACCTTTTAAATATCTCAGGGAAATTTCGCTGAGCTTCATATGGATTATCGCTCCTTTTCTTTGCTTGGGTATGGGTTTTATCCGTTTATATCTATCTCGTCAAGCTCACTGAGCCACAAAGCTGCCGAAGCGTCCGAGGGCATTCTCCAGTCGCCTCTGGGGGACAGTGTGACGGTACCTACCTTGGGACCGTCGGGGAGACATGAGCGCTTGAACTGCTGAGAGAAGAATCTTTTTACAAATATACGCAGCCATTTGAGTATAACTTCATCGGGATATGCTCCCTCAAAGGCGATATGGGCAATGCGGAATATCTTTTTCGGTGAAAATCCGCAGCGGACCATATAATAAAGGAAGAAGTCATGCAGCTCGTAGGGACCTACGATATCCTCGGTTTTCTGAGATATCTTTCCGTCCTCGGAGGGGGGGAGCAGCTCGGGGGAAACGGGGGT
>JAGBFZ010000271.1 GCA_018110855.1 Oscillospiraceae bacterium | reverse complement strand
AAGCTCACTGCTAAGGGTCCCGGTACTACTACCGTCAAGATCTCAATGACAAAATATCCCGAGATCTACACTACCATCACCGTTACTGTCAAGGGCGGAAACGCTCTCCTGCTCACAAGCCAGACATCCGTTACCACTAAGGTCGACACACTTGCTTCTGTTGTAATTTACAGCGATAAGGACAGCATGCTCGACTACACTCTTTCTGATCCCTCTGTGGCAAAGGTAACTGAAGGTACATGGAAGAGCGGCTACTGCACACTCGGTATTACAGGACTCAAGGCAGGCACCACCTATCTCACTATCACCCGCAAGGACAATCCTCAGGTCAAGAAGCAGATACTTATCTCTGTTACCGACACAGGATATTATGCTATCTCAACTTATCAGCCCCAGAAGCAGGCAAGCAATGATTATATTCTCAGCTGGGTCGATAACAAGACCTTGATCACAAAGTATATGCTCGTTCCTTACGGCTACGATCCTGCTAAGGTAAATTCTGCTGTGGCTGCTGAAAGCAAGACCTACGAATACTATACCGTTTACGAGTCTCAGCCCTCTAAGATTGCTTCTAACGACAAGATCTCCAGCTTCTCCGCTACCGTTGGCGGCAAGACTGTTACAAGATATGTCATTGTTCCCGTTTCTCCCGATATGCCCTCCTACAACACCGCTGTTGCTGATTACACAGGCACTATCGAGTACTGGAAGGTTTACAACAAATCTCCCGAGAACAAGAAGATCCTCTCCACCGACGTTGTAAAGAGCTGGACTGCTACTGTTAACTACAAGGCTGTAACAAGATACATTCTTCTTCCCTTCGGTTATTCCGAGGACAAGCTCAATCAGATCATCTCTGCTGATTCCGGCATTAATTACGGCGGCTATTACTCTGTAAGCGAAGCTCGTCCTACTCTCAAGGCTGCAAATGACAAGGTCATCGATTTCTCCGTAACTTCAAACGGAACGACAAAGACCTACTATGTTCTCGCTCCCGCTAATTACGATGAGGCAAAGGTCAACGATGCTATATCCGCTTTCAAGGGATACAGTGAATACTGGGTAATTTACACCACTCAGCCCAAGAAGCGCTTCGATTATGATACTATCCAGTCATGGACAAAGATCATTGACGGCAAGCAGACAACAAGATTTATGCTTCTCCCCACAGGTTATGATGAGGGTCTGTATAAGGAATATGTAAACAAGGATCTCGGTACATCCTCCTCTGCATATTACAATGTTTCTACCACATATCCTTCTATCTACATTGCTCCTACCGACAAGGTCTACACATGGAAAAACAACAGGGATAATACCGTAAAGTATATGCTTCTCCCTGAAAAGTACGACGTTCTCAAGAGAAACGATATCGTCAACAAGGATACTGGAGATTTCGATTACTATCAGATCTACTCTTCTGTTCCTTCAATAAAGAGCAATACTGACAAGGTCCTTAATCTTGATTATTCCAGCGGAACTGTTTATATGCTCGTTCCCGAGAATTACGACATGACAAAGGTTAATCAGGGTATGGCAGGTCTTTTGTGATCCCTCAGGACAAAACAAAACGGATAAATAAAAAGAGATAAATAAATTAAAGGACGCAGGTTTTTCGGAGCCTGCGTCCTTATTTTTCACTTGCGGAATATCAGCGGCTCATAGCTTTTTTTCAGATCATGGGCGATGCTGTTTATGCTGCCGTCTGCACTGCTCCGGAGCGATACCGCACTGCCGATACCGTATTCGCTGCAAATATATTCGATCATATGCCGCTTTGAAGCGTTTTTGTTGTATATCTTGATATAGCTGTAGCCTTTGTAATCATCTGACGGATAGGTTATCATATTGAGCTGTCCGCCTACCTTATACTTGAGCCTGAGATGAAGTGCTGCTATTTTATCCGCTTTATCGACGATCATTATATATATCGTTCTGTCCTCGGCTGAGGGGAGGCGGTTTACATAGCTGCGGTAGGGCGATTTTTTCAAAGACTGATATATGGACTTCTCCGCTTCGTTTTTCAGCTCATCGTAATAGATCACGAGATTATCTCCGCAGAGGGCGTTTGTGAACATATTCATTCCCTGTTCGTTCACTATTCGTCTGACCTCTGCACAGGTCTCGGAGGATATTACATATGCCCGCAGATAGCTGTTCTCATTCATATCATAGAGCGCTGCGCCGTTCATTACGATAACGGGGAGCTTCATTCTCACATCGGACAATATCTCCATTATGGCTGCGGGCGTCCGCATGGTGGCTATGGTGAAATTTGCACCATCTGACAACATCCTGTTTATCTCAACCTTTGAATAGGGGGTGAGCCTTTCATTTACGGGTGAGAGCATATCGTCAAGCTCTGCGGTAAACAGCACATCACGGACTCTTCTGCGGGGAAGCCTTGCGGAATTTACGGCAATTCCTGCAGCTATTCCTATAAATGTATCAAGAGCCCTGTTAAGCACAAACAGGAAAGGGTTGCTGTCTGTCATATGGATAACGGTGATGGACAGGAATACCACGCAGGAAAAATAGCTTGCATTCTTTTTGTCAAGCAGCACTGTTGTATAGATCACGGGGATTATCATCAGGGAGGTGACTGCATAACCCCAAAAGGTATTATAAATGGGAAATGCATATATCTCAAGCACTATTGTTATAAGCCCGAATATTGCTCCGATAAAGGTTCCCACCGTCCGCTGCAGTGCCATTTTTATCGTTCCCTCAGAATAGGGCTGTATGCACCACAGCACCGCAAGCATTGAATAAAATGGTATTCCCCTTTCGCCCCTCAGAAAGTATATTATGCTGCATATCAGCACCCCCGCTGCGGATTTCAGTATCCTGTTCCCGATGGGCGGAACACTTATTTTCTTATTAACAATACTCATATCTTTATCATCTTGTACAGCACGCTTTTTTCAAATTCAAGGGGGCGGTTGTATCTGAAAAATATTATGCCGTTTATGGGTGAATATATTTTCGAGATCACATCTCCCTCAAGGGGGTCTATTATCTCGCAGAGCAGATCTCCGCTGCGTACCTCGTCGCCTGTGCGCACCCTGCTGCGGCATATTCCCGCACAATGGGAATGTATCTGAACAAGCCGCTCCTCTTCGATTATTTCGGTTACATATCCCCCGGGGAGCTTTGTGCGGATCAGTCCCTTTTTTACGCAGAATCGGAGTATTGCGTCCACTGCTGCCTTTGCGGAGCTTTCATCAAAATCGTCCGTGGCGTTTGTATAGAGTGAAAATGCCTTCGTTCCCCACACCTGCCAGTTATAATTGAGAGTCGTGGTATCATAGGGGCGGGGTTCTCGGACAAATGCATAGGGAAGCCCGAAATCAAGCATATCCGCATGGTCTGTGAAGCCCGTTTCCATGAGCTTTACATGGGGAAGAAAATCTCCCTGCTGATAAAAGCTTGCAAGCTGCACTCCGTATGCATAGCCCTGTATTCCCTTGAACAGTCCGTCTGCTATACGCTGAGTGGTCTCGCCAAGGTCATAGCCCGGGAACATTCGGTTGATATCCGTATTATCCATTGTCCAGAAGCGCTTGCCTATGTTCATGGAGTAATAATTCACGCAGGGGATTATCATTATTTCCTTTCCTGCTGCGATGCAGCCGTCACGCTCAAGCTCCTTGAGACGGTTTACAAGCCTTGCGCAGACATACATCTGCTGTACCTCGTTTCCTCTCATTGCACCAACCACGCAAAGTGCTTTTTCTCCCTTTCCGAAGCGGAAGCCTGTTATTTCAAGCGGCTCTCTGTAGGGTGACTGAATCGAATATATCACTGTTTTACGCATTGCTGTCTCCTCCTAAGATGCGGGCAATAAGTGAGCCGCCGTATACTATGGGGTATTCCCTTAATGTGAATATCTTTCCGCTGCAGGGGGCGGTGACATATTCCGATATTTTTCCCGTTGCGGGGTCGATAACGTCTCCTATATGCTCGCCCTTGTCGATATCCACCCAATGCTCCACGCAGGGGACGAATATTCCGTCAGCGCCGCTGTTTACAAATTCCACTGCTCTTTCTCCCGATATGATAGGTTCGCGGACAGGCTCGGCATCTCCCGACCACATTCCCAGTGCTTTCAAAAGGTTAAATATTCCTGCGGTGAGCTGCTCGCAGTATTCTCTTGTTATCCTCATTCCCACGCCCATTTCTACCACAAGAGTCTTTGTTCCTGTGGTATTAAGGCTGTATGCAAGGGTGCTTTCAAGCACTGTTGCGGAGGAATGTATCCAGATAAAGTCACAGTTGAGCGTCTTTGCATAGGGCATAAGCTCCTCGGCGCTCAGCTCGTTTATCCTTATCTGGGGTATTTCCTTGAGATAGATATTGCTTGAATGGATATCTATACAGATATCCGCTCCGCTGATATCGCTGATGATATCGGCGGCAAGGCACTCTGCCATTGTGCCGTCTGCCGTTCCGGGGAATATCCTGTTCATATCAAGGTCGAAAAGAGGTATGCCCCGGGTAATGCTGTCCATTCCCAGGGGATTAAGTGCAGGATATATATCCACAGTGCCGCTGAGCTTTTCTATGCTTTCGCTCAGTATACGGGCTGTCTCTGCACAGACAAACTGTCCCTCAAGCTCATCGCCGTGAGTTCCCGTTACTATGCAGACACGCTTATCCGATGCGGCTCCGCTTCCTTTTCCTTTTATTCTGTTTCTGCGTATTTCCACACGCTCGTTGACTGCAAGCCCTGCGCTTGCGATTACCGTTGTCATGGGTATCCACTCCTTGTATTACTGTTCTGTAATTCTTGATGATACTGTTTGCAGGCTGTCCGCATTTCCTATGTATATTCCCCGCTCAATGGGACAGTCGGAATAATCTCTGCCGTGGCACAGCTTGATATAGCTTCCGCCGATATACCTGTTATGGGTGGGGTCTATCCCTATCCAGCGGCTGCCGTCGTTTATTTCCACCCATGCATGGGTCTGTCCGCACTCAAAGGCAAGTCCCGACACATATCGGCATGGGATGCCGTCTGTCCGCAGAAGCGACAGCAGGATATGAGCATAATCCTGACACACTCCGCTGCCGAGAGATAATGCCTCCTCTGCTGTGGTATTCACGCCCGTTATGCCGCTCTGATAATTCATCAGACTGAAAACCGCTTCGGAAAGCGATTCCGCTCTTGAACGGATATCGCCCCCTGAAGGTCGGTTTTCTTTATAAAAGGATATTATCTTATCCCCTGCTGCGGTGAGAGGTGAATATGCTCTGTAAAAGGGCTGCGCTGTTCCCGCCGATTCGCAGGTATTTTCCGTTCTGGCTTCACCTTCTACCTTGAAAGATAACCCGCTGTGGGATTCCTCCATTCGTCCGCAGATCAAGGTGTTCCCGAAGCTGTCCCGACTGCGCCAGATATTGCCCAGACGGGGCAGAATAACACATTTTGGCTCTGCGATAGTCTGCCGTCCGTCCGAGATCGGTATGCAGCGGAGCGTAAAGCTGTGATCGGTCGCTCCGCAGGAAAATTCAAGCTTTGTTTCAAATTCAAACCGTAACCGTTTCAAGGATATTCACCTCAATAAGCTGTTCAATATTGTCAATTATCAGTCCTCTTAGTCTTTCAAAGCAGCCCGGATCCTGTGATGCTGCTTTTAAGGCGGCAAGAGCATCATAATTTACGATGCCCATATCCGAGTATCTTGAAACGTGCCTGATGAGATTATCTATCTGTGAGGATATCTCCGAATCGGGATATCCAAGCCGCAGAAACATATCCGCTCTTTCTACCGACTTGCCCAGATGGATCATGCGCAGTGCTTCCATATCGGTCATATTGTTGTCGATACTGCCCCAGAAGGCATATATTGCGTCCCTGACGGGTAGCATATCGTAACGTATCTTTGTAGTCCCCTCACATGACTTGAACTTATCCATTGCCATCTGGAGATATGACAGTGAGGGAGTTTTTATGGTCTCCCTGAGAACTATTCCGTTTCCCAGAGCACGATCCAGATTTGAGATTATGGAGTTCGGGTCTGTCATATCAAAAACATACCGCTTGAAAAACTCCGCTGAGCTGCCGTAAATATCGGGAACGTTTATATCAGCAAGATATTTCTCGTATGCCGCTTCGCCGCCCTCGATAAAACGGTCGGCGTATTTAAAAAAGCTGTTTAAGGTCGTAAATACTCTTTCTACATATCTTCCAAGCCAGAAAAGATTGTTGATGTTTATTTCGGTAATAGCACCCATGTGTCTTTAAAGCCTCCTCCTTGAGATGAATTTACTACAAATGAATCCGCTATTCTTGAAAATCGTGTGAGTCCGCTTGCCCAGACTCTTGTGGTTTCACCGCTCAGCACAAAGGCTCTGAGATCTGCTTTGCGCATTACCGTTTCGCCCTTGTCCATTACCTCAAGATCAATAAAATCAATTACCTCCTGAGCGATAAATCGGCGGGACTGCTCGGATATGAGCGTTCTCCACTCCGAAAGTTGCTCCTTGGTCATATCCCTGCCGAATACCACCCCGTAGCCCCCTGCTTCGGAAACGTCCTTGATCACAAGCTTTTCAAGATTATCAAGCACATATTTCCTGTCCTCCTCATAGAAGGGCAGATATGTGGGGGCATTTTTAAGCACCGGCTCCTCCCCGAGATAATATTTTATCATCTTCGGTACGAAATAGTATATTCCCTTGTCGTCCGCAACGCCGTTTCCCGGGGCGTTTATTATGGCAACATTTCCTGCACGGTAGGCGTCCATGATATGAGGTACTCCGATAAGTGATTCGGGCAGGAAGGTGAGGGGATCCAGATATTCGTCGGAAATTCGGCGGTAAACTGCTCCTACCTTGGTTTTTCCGCCAAGATAATCCTTCATATAGAGAATATTGTTTTCCACAAAAAGGTCGGTGTTCTGAACAAGCACTGCTCCTGTTTTCTCCGCAAGATAGCTATGCTCGAAATAGGCGGCGTTATATCTGCCGGGGGTGAGGATAACATTTATTCCGCCGCAGTTTACATAGTCCATTGTGCTGCGGAGAAGGGAGGCATAGTTTCTGTTATCCACTATGCCTGTATTTTCAAAGGCTGCGGGGCTTGCCATTCGGCAAAGCTCCCTTGCGATAAGCGGATAGCTGGCTCCCGAAGGGATACGGAGATTATCCTCAAGTATGTACCATTCCCCGTCCTTTGCCTGTACAAGGTCAATTCCCGATATATGGCTGAATATTCCCTTGGGCGGCGTCACACCCGCACATGGTGCAAGATAGCCCTTGGAAATATAAACAAAATCCTCGGGAACAATGCCGTCCTTAACGATCCTTCCCTCGGAATAGATATCCGCAAGAAACAGATTCAGGGCGTTCACTCTCTGAATTAGTCCCCTCTCCATGTCCGCAAAATCCTCGGCGGAGATAACCCTGGGGATCGCATCAAAGGGGAAAAGCTGCTCTTTGAACTGTCCGTTTTTATAGATACCGAACTTTACTCCGTATCTGGCAAGTAATTCGTTTATCGCCATTGCATCTGCCACAGGTGTGTTCATATTCTTCATCTCTTTTCACAATTAACAAACAAGGGCGTTTCAGTTTTTCTCTGAAACGCCCTTGTTCCTATGCTTTTATGATACCACTGTCTGACACAAATGTCAATCACAAATTTGACGGATTTTACATTTCGAAATTCATTTATATGGTATATATCCGCCAAAACGTGAATTATTTCACCATATTTTGAATAATATTATTATCCAAGTTGCAAATTTGTTAAAATCATCGGATATAAAATCACCCCGCAGATAAACTGCGGGGCATACTTGATATGTAAAATTTATAAAAGCAGAAGCTGATCTTCCTTTGCAATACGCTTGATACGATAAACCTTGCGCTTTCTTTTTTTCTTAAAACGGTTTTTGTCCTCGGAAAATACCGCACTGCCTGTGAAAACTGCTGCATCGGGAGCGGCAGAAGCGGTCATTCCTGCGCCGCCGGAAATATCCTCGGCAATTACTTCGGTATCGGGGTCCTTATACGCAACAAGAGCGAAAACCGAAAAATGCTCGGTATTGAAGGTCACAGAGCTTTTTCCCAAAGTGTAATCAAGGATCGCAATGGAGCCGTCGTCCTCAAGTCTGATTATTTTCAGATCGTCAAGGTGATTTTTCATATCCTCGGGGATCGGGAAGGTGATATCCGCAGAATACCCTTCGGAAAGCTGCAATACTCTTCTTTCCTCATTTGTGTAAACGGTAACGTCAACAGGGCGGATGTTCAGGTCCTCGCATGAAATACCATAGTTATCAAATGCCGAAACCACCTGCTCCATATATCGGGGGGATTCTCTGAATGCAGCGGTGATCTCCTTTTTGAGATTCTTTATATTAAGCGTTATACCATAGCGGCTGTCTGTTTCGGCAATGCCTGACATTGTCACCATCCCGGCAATATCCTCGGGGGTTTCTGCGGTCTTTTTTCTCGGATAAAGCTGCGTCCACGGCTTGGGAAGCTCTGCTGCTTCCTCTGTCTGCACGGCAGCTGCCTCCTGTACAGCTTCAGCATTTTCCTCCGCAGATGCGGTTATCTCAAAGACGGGGACCGACATAAATGCAAATGCCAGCGAAAGCACACCTGACGCTATCCTGCTTCCTATGGGGCGGTCTGAAACACACAATGTCTCCCTTATCCTATCCCCTGCTTCGCAGAGCTTCAGACGGATATATTCAGTTGAATATATAAGTGATACAGCGGCAAGACAGGGATATTTTGCCCATTTATGCCTGCGTGCAAAATATACAGCCTCTTCGGCGCACTTATTGGCTTTTTCCGATGAAACGAGCATAATGATCTCCCTTTTTCTTATCCGCTTTTTTGCGTGCATAATTATTCAGATAAGATAATTATACCTTTTTCCGCAGCAATTGTCAAGAGGGGTAAATATTATTTTCAATATTTTAAGCTATTTTTATTTTCTTATCATCTTTCTGCCAAACATCAATATGCCCAAAATTGCGTTTTTATTTTAGCAATATTGATGAAAAATATTGTGCATTATTAAAAATTTCAGAATGTTATTTACATTAATTTATATTTGTGGTAAAATAATACTGTATTATTCGGATGATTTTCATAATTTAATCCGCAGGAGAAAGGAATGATATTTCACAATGAAGATAAGAATTAAGCTTGCTTCGCTTATGCTTATCATACTTATCATACCTATTATCGTTGCTTCTGCGGTATATTCCTCAAGCTGCGCCAAAACGATAGCCAAAAGTCAGATAAACACTCTCGGTACTGCTGTGGAGGACAGGGCTGTTTATCTCAATCTTATGATGGAAAGCATATTCAACGGTCATAAAAGTTTTACCTCCGACAAGTTTGTCAGAGAATTTGCACGTCATGCTGCCGATGGAACGGACACTGCTGAGGAAGCTGCTTATATTAACGATTTGATACAGGATACGGTCCGTTTCAGCTCCGGTATAACCGATATGTATATTGTCAGCGACAAAGGAATGATCATTGCTGCTAACAAAAAAGAAGATATAGGAAGCTATGACGACAATTACGCCCAATATATGGATTATGCAGGCTCAAACAACGGTTTTTCCGAAATTTTCCCACCCAACTCTTCAAATAAATGCTATATGTATTCATGCCGCAGGATATACGACCTGAATAACAAGAAAATTGGCATTTCTGTTCAGAAGATCAGCCTTGAGGCTCCCGCTGAAATGCTGAAGGTTCCGGGATACAGCAGCTTTGCTACCCTTCTTATTGTTGACAAAAATGGAAAATACATTTCAAGCAGTGTGAGCAACCCAAGAAAGCTTGAGGATGTTGTGGAATTCCGGACGATAGCTGAAAACGTTTCTGAAGCGATACCATATTACGGCGATACTGTCGGAACAGAGACCATTATCAAAACTGTTGAGGAATACACTGTTTTCGGCTCCCCTGTTCAGAACGGCAGTCTTAGTGTAGTCGGTCTTTTTGAATCGGATAAGGCTGAAAAATTCGCTTCCGATTCCATTTCAGGCGGCACTATCGCTGTTATTGTTGTTACTATTCTTGCATCTGCTGCAATTATCTTTGTTTGCTTTATTTTTACTGAACCTATACATCAGCTCATTGACGTCATATCCAAGAAAAACAAGGGCGATGTTAATGTTCGTCTTGACTTTACCACCAACGATGAATTCGGTCAGATCAGCACCGAATTCAACGCCATGTTTGACAGCATTTTTGAGAGCGAACAGCGTTACCGTACTGTTGTCTCGATGATGGATAATGTAGTTTTCGAGATCAATCTGAAAACCTTCAAGGTCTATGTTTCCAATAATTTTAATCAGAAATTCAGCTACCGCGCCAAGGACGATTCCATCAATGAAAGCTTCCTTTACAAAATGAAGGTCCACAAGGACGATATGAAGCGTTATAAGGAGGATCTCAACGCCATCGTTTCCTCTCAGGGTGACAAATGGGAGGGCGAGTACCGCATGAAAAATGCCTATGGGGATTTT
>JAGBFZ010000270.1 GCA_018110855.1 Oscillospiraceae bacterium | reverse complement strand
TAATGGAATTTCTTTTTGAAACAATTTCATTCACAGGACCTCCGCCAACAATAAACTAATCTGCTCCATAAATATATTATAAATAACATTTACTCTTATTTCTACCTTTTTTGCGTAAAAACAAAGTAAAATAATGAGTTACAAATGTATATCAATAAATCTGTTTCAGAAATATCTGACCGTCTGGGTGATGATTTGTATGGCAGCGGGTGTTGCTATTGGAAAGCTGCTGCCGCAGATAACGGCATTTCTGAACAGGTTTGATTATGCGGGAATTTCGATCCCAATGGCAATTCTGATTTGGCTGATGATATATCCTATGATGATGAAGGTGGATTTCCAAAGCGTGAAGAACATCGGTAAAAATCCAAAAGGATGGTTTAAATATGAATAAAAAGAAAATTGCTTTTATATGCGTACACAATTCCTGCCGAAGCCAGATCGCAGAAGCACTCGGCAAATATTTCGCAGCCGATGTTTTTGAGAGCTACTCGGCAGGAACAGAAACAAAGCCGCAGATAAATAAGGACGCTGTCCGTCTGATGAAAAAGCTGTACGGCATTGATATGGAAAAAACGCAGTATAGCAAAACCTTTGATAAAATACCCTCACCCGATATTGCAATATCAATGGGCTGCGACGTCGGCTGTCCGTATATCGGCAGGGAATTTGACGATAATTGGGGGTTGCCAGATCCTACGGGTGAGAGTGATGAAGTTTTTATCGCGGTAATTAACAGAATAAAGGATAACATCTTTAGACTGAAAGAGAAATTATCTCAACAAAATAATTAAATATTAAACAGCAGTCGTTTCACGATGAAACAGGCTGCTGTTTTTGTTTTCTTTAATTAGCGCAGGTATATGGACAGTTCCAGACAGCCGTTGCGGGAGCGGAGAGAGTGTTTGCCGTGCTGGACGAGGAAAGCAAGGACTTGAGCGGCGAGCCTCTTTAGTGCGAAAATGAGCTTTCCGTTTCATTAAAAAACGTGGATTTTTCATATGTGGACGGACAGCCCGTGCTGCGTAATTTCACGCTGACAGTTCCCGCAGGAAAAAAAGTTGCGCTTGTGGGTGCGACGTGCAGCGGAAAGACTACCGTGGTAAATCTGCTTATGAGATTGGCGGAGATATCTTCATAAACGACCATGAGCTTCGGAGCATCTCCCGTGAAAGTCTCCGAAAAAATATGGCGATCGTTCTGCAGGATACGGTGCTGTTCAGCTGGACGGTACGGGACAATCTGAAATTCGGAAATGAGAACATCACCGAGGAAAAACTTGAAAAGGCAGTGAAAATGAGCCGCTGCCGTGAGCTGATAGATATGCTGCCGCAGGGCTATGACTCCATTCTGACAGGCTCGGGCGAGAATATCAGTCAGGGACAAAGGCAGCTGCTTGCAATTGCCCGTGCCTTTGCCGCCGACCCGAAGATACTCATTCTGGACGAGGCGACCTCCAACGTAGACACCCGCACTGAGAAAGCCATTCAAAACGCCATGCACCTTATCATGAAAAACCGCACGAGCATTATCATTGCTCACAGGTTATCCACTATCAGGGACGCCGACCTTATCGTTGTCATGGATCATGGAGAGATCGCAGAGAGCAGCTCCCACGATGAGCTGCTGGCGAAAAAATCGAAATACTATGACCTGTATATGACTCAGTATGCAGGATTTGCTACATGATATATCACTGTTAGAATAAATATCCCCGCAGACTCCGAAACTGCCATCGGACAGCTCTATTCTCATAGATATAAGGGACGAATACGCTTTCGGAAACGGCGCAAGTGCGTCTTGGGAAACCATATACTTCTCTGAGAAGACAAGAGCTTTATGAATAAGACTATCAACTCATAAAAAGGCAGCTGTTGAATCTTTTCTCACTTCATAAGCTGTCTTTTGGGTTTGTTAGCAATAAAATCCCAAGCATTTTTAGCAGAATACATATTGCATAATTGTAAAACAGAGCATTTTTTCAGGCATTCAAATTCTTGACAATTATAGAAATATGTGATAATATAACAATATACTCTACTATTACGATATGCTTAATGTACATTGATATGTGAGGATGATTTAAATGAGTAAAAGAAAATACGGAAGTGAATACGGCTTATCCACAAGAGCAGTTCATACGGGAAACGATGTTGACGGAGAAACGGGGGCAATAAAACGTCCGATAAATATGGCGAACAGCTATGAGCTGCCCTATGACCCCTCCGATATAAACTG
>JAGBFZ010000269.1 GCA_018110855.1 Oscillospiraceae bacterium | reverse complement strand
CATATCTCTGTGATTTGCGTCAAGACCAAGCACGGGTTCATCAAAGAATACTACCTGAGCATTGCAGGCAAGAGCATTTATTATCTTTGCAATAGAGCGGTAGCCTGTGGAGAGCTTCTGCAGCTTTGCTTTGGTGTTCAGCTTATATTCCTCGCAGAGCTTCAAAGCATACTCCATATCATATTCGGGATAGAAGCAGGCGGCTGTTTTAAACATATCTGCAACCTTGAGAGATGGCGTATACAGAAGATGCTCGCTCATCATATGGAGCTTGCCCAGAGCCTTGTCATTTTCCCTATGAGGTTCGCCGTCAATAAGGATCTCGCCGCTGTCGGCAAACATACGGTTATTGATAATGTTCATCAGCGTGGATTTTCCTGCGCCGTTTCTTCCGAGCAGACCGTAAATGCAGTTTTCCTTCAATGTAAGGCTCACATCGCTCAGTGCCTTGTTGCTGCCGAAGCTTTTGGAAATATTTTTTATCTCGATAACGCTCATTTTTCTTCACAACCCTTCTCGATCATGTCGATTATCTCTTTTTTGGTGATGTTTAGCTTTTCAGCTTCGCTCAAAAGGGACTTTACGAACTTCTCGAAAAATTCCTGCTTTCTTTCGCTGCGGAGCTTTTCCTCCGCACCCTTGCATACAAACATACCCAGACCCCTTTTCTTGTAAATTATGCCCTTGTCAACAAGAATGTTGACGCCTTTCAGTGCAGTTGCGGGATTGATCTTGTACTTTGCCGAAATATCCGTGGTGGAGGGTATCTGCGTTTCCTCGGGAAAGGTTCCCGAAATAATATTTTCCTCGATCCACTCCGCCATCTGAACATATATGGGCTTTTCACCATCAAGATTCAGATACATTCAAGCACCTCCTTAGATTATTGGTTAATTACTTATGTAACTAACTATAATACTTATTATTTCTATTGTCAATATATTTTTTGGTGATTTGTATATATTTACAATTTTGCCATCTGAGAATTGTTGATTTCTAACAGATAAAATATAATAATTTCTCAAAATATAACGCTGATAATGTAATTCTCTCGTATTATAATAAAATTATTTTTTAAATAGGGATATAAATTCGGAAATTTTCTTGACAAACAGAATTTTATATGATATAATGTCAAGGTGGATATATCGTACTTTAAAGCAATAAAATCTTTCGGTACATATACATAAAATTTAATTTCCGTCAGAAGACACGGAAAAAAGGAGTATGTTATTTGCTATGATGAATATGGATTTCGTCAGAAAGCTGCCCATTCCCAAGGAAATAAAGGAGCAGTTTCCCATTCCCGAAGATGTTAAGAAAATAAAGGCTCAGCGCGACGCAGAGATCGCAGATGTGTTTACAGGCAAGTCGGACAAGTTCCTGCTTATCATCGGTCCCTGCTCCGCAGACAGGGAGGACAGTGTTCTCGATTACGTCTGCCGCCTTGCAAAGGTTCAGGAGCAGGTCAAGGATAAGATAATCATTATCCCCAGAATATACACTAACAAGCCCCGTACAACGGGTCAGGGCTATAAGGGCATGGTCCATCAGCCCGATCCCACCAAGGCGGAGGATATGCTTGAGGGACTTATCTCCATCAGAAAGCTCCATACAAAGGCACTTACCGAGACAGGTCTTGCCTGCGCCGATGAAATGCTTTACCCCGAAAATCACAGATATCTGTCCGATATTCTTTCCTATGTTGCAGTAGGCGCTCGTTCCGTTGAAAATCAGCAGCACCGCCTTACCGCCAGCGGACTTATGGTCCCTGTTGGCATGAAAAACCCTACCAGCGGCGATTATTCGGTAATGCTCAATTCAATTATTGCCGCTCAGTCTCAGCACACCTTCCTCTACAGAGGCTGGGAAGCGCGCAGCAAGGGAAATCCTCTTACTCAAGCTATCCTCAGAGGTTATGTTGACAAGCAGGGTAACTCTCACCCCAACTACCATTACGAGGATCTTGTACGTCTTTACGATATGTACTCCGCAAAGAATCTGGAGAATATGGCTGTTATCATCGACGCAAACCATGCAAACTCCAATAAGCAGTATCTTGAGCAGATAAGAATATGCAACGAGGTGCTTCACAGCTGCCGTCATAATAACGATATCCGCAGCATTGTCAAGGGCTTCATGATCGAAAGCTACATCGAGGACGGCTGCCAGAAGGTTGACGAAGGCACCTACGGCAAGTCCATCACAGACCCATGTCTCGGCTGGGAGAAGTCCGAAAAGCTCATTCTGAGCATTGCAGATCAGCTTTGATTTTTTCAAATGATTTTGTGCGATCCGTCCATTTTTTGGACGGGTCGCTTTTTAAACGTTTAATAAATCATATTGACTAATATGCACCTTTTATTTTGTGAAAAATATAGAAATATGTACATAATACACAAATCTGCTTGAAAATGAACAAAAAATATGCTATAATTACTAAAAGATTTCATGATTGTAAGGCGGTGAGAATATGGACATCGTGAACGAAAGTGAGAAGTATATGGACACTATAAAAAATATTTTTAAAAACGATGTTGAGACTGCGCATTTCCTTTGGAAATGCTCGGAAAATACCGTTGTCTACATGGGCGGCAGGCATATTATTGCTGACGGAGCAGCTCATCCGTATGAATATCTCAGAGAGCATGGTCTTATAGATCCCCAGTTTGTTCCCGTATTCGATGTGTTCCGTACAAGCGTTGAAGAGGGCATTTTAACGGGAATAAAGCATGGGGAACTGCCTCTGGACGTTAAAATGAGATTTGACGAATCGGAGGAGTTCCGTTTCTGCCATATGTATAACCTTTTTCTCAGAGACGATGATGAGAGGATAACAGCTGTACTTGTAAATATCCGTCCCTTCACTCAGAAGGAGGAGTTTGACAGGAAGATTGTTGACAGCTTTTCTTCAGATAAGGATCCGAGCATTTACAGCAAAATGATAGCCGAGCTAATTAAGAAAAATCCCGATAAGAGGATCGCATTTATTCAGTTTGACGTTGAACGGTTCAAGCTCATTAATCAAACCTATGGAAATGATGCAGGGGACGAGCTTATTCGCTTTTTTAATGATTCCATGCACATTATCTGCACCTCGGAGCAGCCCTTCTGCCGCCTGACCGCAGATGTTTTCATGGTCGTAACCTGCTTTGATGACAGGCAGGAAATAATTGACTTTATCCATCTCATTGAAAGCAGGCTCAGCGGCTTTAACGGAATGGATTACCGCTTTATATTCGGTGTATCTGAGGTGACTGACAGAAGCAAGCACACAAGGTATTACGGCGATCTTGCTTCCGTTGCAAGACAGTCTATAAAGGGCAATGCCCTTCAGAATATCTGCTTCTATGAGGATTATATGATGACTAACATCCGTCATAAGCAGATAATCGAGGAGGATATGCATAATGCTGTGCTGAACGATGAATTTGAAATGTTTCTTCAGCCGAAATACTGCATATCAACAGGAAAGATAATCGGAGCTGAGGCTCTTGCAAGATGGATCCACCCAAAAAAGGGACTTATTTCTCCTGCCGATTTTGTTCCCGTTTTCGAGAAGAACGGTTTTATCATCAAGCTTGACCGCATTATCTGGGAGAAAGCCTGCCGCAAGATAAGAGAATGGATCGACAAGGGCTTAAAGCCCGTTCCCATCTCTGTAAATGTTTCCCGTGAATACTTAAATGGCGATGAATCCATTCAGGTACTCAAGGAGCTTGTTAAGAAGTATGATATCCCCATTGAGCTTTTAGAGCTTGAGATAACCGAGTCTGTGGATGCACAGGGCGTTGAGAGCGTGGTCAAGAAGTTCAAGGAGAATGGATTTACCATGCTTATGGACGATTTCGGTTCGGGATATTCTTCACTCAATATGCTCAAAACCACGCAGTTTGATGTTCTGAAGATAGATCGTGCCTTTCTTTCGGAATTTATGGAGTCCGACAGAGGAAGAAAGATCATTTCCCACACGATCTCCATGTCAAATGATATCGGGCTTGACATTATTGCAGAGGGCGTTGAGACAAAAGATCAAGCCGAATTTCTTTACAGCTGCGGATGCGATGCAGCGCAGGGCTTTTATTACTCAAAGCCCGTTCCCTGCGAGATGTTCGATAATATTTTTACCAAATAAAAGTTTACGTCCGCAGCTGTCATTCTGCGGACGTCCTTTATTCTTCGGTTAATAGACTGCAAAGGTGAATGTCACGGTTTTTTCCCTCGATCAGTCCCTCATTTTTCATTGAAGAAAGCTCCTTCATCATTGCGGAGCGGTCGCAGGCAAGATAATCGGCAAGATCGGTGTAGGGGATAGGTATTCGAATATTGTCAGAGCCCTGTATCTCACGTTCCTGCCTGAAAAAGCCGGTTAGTCTGTCCCGTATGGATCTCTGATGAAGTACAAAGCTGCTGACGCTTATGCCCTTGTCGCCCTGCTCAGAAAGCAGACGGATGAATTTAACCGACCAATCATGATTTGCAGCGCAGAATCTGAATAGCTCCTCTCTGTTGAAAAAAACTATCTCTGAGGGGTATTTTGCTGTGATGAAGCTAACCGCATACTCGGAAGGGACCAGCATTGAAGCGGAAAAGTATTCACCGATCCGGAAAAAGCGAAGTATACTCCTTTCGCATTGCTCGTTCTCTGCACACAGATAAGCCGTTCCTTCAAGAACAAAGCAGACCTGATTGCTGTCCTGATCTATATGCAGGATAGTCTCATTTTTTGAAAATTTTGCAGACCTCGCATTAAAGCGTTTTTTCAGATATAACAGCTCCTGTTTTGTAAATCCTGAACCCATATATAGTGTCCTTTCATTGTAATAATCGTGTATATAGTATATTATATCACAAAATTGTGGTTTGTGCAACAGTTTTTTGAAGTAATATATCTTATAATTAAAAATACACAGCATTATGATACAGGAGGATTTTCCAATGAAGGTAATCAAGCGAAACGGGTCAGAGGTCGATTTCGACGTAACAAAGATAGAAACAGCCATTTCCAAGGCAAATAACGCAGGCCGCCGCAAGGAGCTTACCAACGAGCAGATCAAGGAAGCTGCCGAGTATATCTGCTATAAATGCGAAAAAATGAAAAGAGCTGTTTCCGTTGAGGAAATTCAGGATATGGTCGAAAATCAGATCATGGCAAACGGTGCTTTTGAGATCGCAAAGGGCTATGTAAAATATCGCTATACCCGTTCACTTGTAAGAAAATCCAACACTACCGATGACAGGATACTCTCCCTTATCGAGTGCAACAACGAAGAGGTGCTTCAGGAAAATTCAAATAAGGATCCTATTGTTAACAGCGTTCAGCGTGACTATATGGCAGGCGAGGTGAGCAAGGACCTTACCAAGCGTCTGCTTCTTCCGAAGGATAT
>JAGBFZ010000268.1 GCA_018110855.1 Oscillospiraceae bacterium | reverse complement strand
TCAAAAGTGATGATATAATATATTTAGCAGTCAAACAGATGGAGTGCTAAAGCATATTTGATAATTGATAGGAGTGTAATGCAAATGGATAAGGTTGATGACACACAATATTGTGGATATGTTATTGACTTTGTCAATAAAAAACACATGGGTAGGGAGACCCTGTTGTTTACAGCATTATGAGCTGTCTGAGAAATAATCGTCCCAGTTATCTTCGAGAGCTTCAACCTCATCGCTGCACTGAAAGTTTGCGATAGCCTTCGTTACCGCATAAGCAATTGTCAGTGACAGCAGCACTGCTTCGAAGATTCTTTTTCTGGACATAATTGACCACTCCTTTCGTTTACATAGATAGAATATATAAATGAAAGAGTGAGGAATTCGATTTTATAATTGTGCAATATACAAAAATACTCTATGCACTTTTATGCAAATATACAAAACTCAGAATAATCATTGACTTGGAGTTGACTCTAAGGTGTATAATAAAAAACAAGGAGGCGGTATCTGTTATGACTATCAAGGAAGTTTGCAGAAAATTTGATGTTTCTGCCGATACCCTCAGGTATTATGAGCGGGTGGGAGTAATTCCCGAGGTTCACCGAACGGCAGGCGGTATCCGTGATTACAGCGAGGAAGACCTGAAATGGGTGGAAACCGCAATTTGCTTTCGCAGTGCGGGAATGCCTATTGAGCTGCTTATCGAATATGTGAAGCTCTTTCGTGAAGGCGATGAGACCTTCGGGGCAAGACGCGATCTGTTAATTGAAGCAAAGGAACGTATTCTTGCCGAGCGGAAAAAATATGACGATGCACTTGAAAAGCTTGAATACAAGATTTCAAAATATGATGAAGCTGTACGGACAGGCGTTCTGAAATGGGACGAGGAAGATTCCTGCAAATAAATCTGAATGAGGAGAGTGATAAAAATGAGTGAGAAAATTGTACAGACCGCAGGCAGAGCGCAGCTTGGCGATTTTGCTCCCGAATTTGCGCATTTCAATGACGATGTGCTTTTTGGTGAGAACTGGAACAACACAGATATTGATCTGAAAACAAGATGTATTGTGACAATGACTGCAATTATGGGCGCAGGAAATATCGACTCATCAATGAAATTTCATATGATGAATGCCAAAGCACACGGCGTATCGAAAAAAGAAGCTGCAGCAATAATTACTCACGCTGCATTTTATGTTGGGTGGCCTAAGGGCTGGGCAATGTTTAATATGGCAAAAGAAGTCTGGAATGAGGGCGAAGAAGCAAATGATGCAAAGTCTGCTCACGAAGCGCAAATGATATTTCCCATTGGCGAACCTAATGTCGCTTTTGAAAAATATTTTATCGGAAAGAGCTATCTTGCGCCTGTTTCCACGTCGCAGATAGGTATTTTCAATGTTACGTTTGAGCCGAAATGCCGAAATAACTGGCATATTCATAATGCCGACAATGGCGGCGGACAGATACTTGTCTGCGTGGCAGGACAGGGATATTATCAGGAATGGGGCAAAGCTGCCGTTGAAATGAAACCCGGAGACTGCATAAATATTCCGGCAGGGGTAAAGCATTGGCATGGTGCGGCTGACGATTGCTGGTTCTCACATCTTGCAATAGAGGTTCCCGGTAAAAACTGCTCAACCGAATGGCTCGAAGCGGTAACCGATGAACAATACAGTGGACTGAAATATAATGAATAGGAGTAAAATATATGTATATCGAAAAAATCAATTCACCAGCGGACATTAAAGGACTATCCGTAAAAGAGCTTACGGTTCTTGCCTCGGAAATAAGAAGCGGTCTTATGAACCGTCTTTCTAAAAAGGGAGGACATTTCGGACCAAATTTCGGATTTGTTGAGGCGGCAATTGCCCTTCATTATGTTTTCGATTCCCCAAGGGATAAGATCGTCTATGACGTTTCACATCAGAGCTATGCCCATAAAATGCTTACGGGACGCAAGGATGCATTCCTTTCCGACGAGCATTTCGGAGATGTCTCGGGCTATACAAATCCCGAGGAAAGCGAACACGATCTCTTCAATGTGGGACACACCTCTACCTCTGTCAGCCTTGCATGCGGACTTGCAAAGGGACGTGATATGAAGGGCGATAAGGAGAATATCATTGCCGTTATCGGAGACGGTTCTCTCAGCGGCGGCGAGGCTCTTGAGGGTCTTGACTTTGCCTCGGAGCTTGAAAGCAATTTCATTATAATTGTAAATGACAATGATATGTCCATTGCGGAAAATCATGGAGGCCTTTATAAAAATCTCAAGGCTCTTCGTGACTCGGAGGGAACCTGCGAATGTAATCTTTTCAAGGCAATGGGACTTGACTATATCTATGTTTCGGAAGGAAATGATATTGAAAAGCTTATAAATGCATTTTCAAAGGTAAAGGATTCAGACCACCCCATAGTTGTACATATAAATACCCTTAAGGGAAAGGGCTATTCTCCCGCAGAAGAGAACAAGGAAAACTGGCACTGGTGTATGCCCTTTGATGAAAAAACGGGAGAAAGCAAATTCAGCGGCGGAGGCGAGGACTATGGCAATTTGACCTGCGATTATCTGCTGAAAAAGATGAAGGCTGATGAAAGGGTGGTAACAGTGGTTGCGGCTGTTCCCACAAATATCGGCTTCACTGAGGACAAGCGAAAAGCGGCGGGAAAGCAGTTTGTTGATGTGGGAATAGCAGAGGAACACGCTGTTGCAATGGTTTCGGGAATTGCAAAGAATGGAGGAAAGCCTGTATTTGCCACCCATTCAAGCTTCTTCCAGAGGACATACGATCAGATATCTCAGGATCTCTGCGTAAACGGAAATCCTGCAACACTTCTTGTAAATACGGCTTCGGTTTACGGAATGAATGACGTAACACATCTGGGAATATTCGATATACCGATGATGTCAAATATCCCGAATCTGGTTTATCTTGCTCCCACTAATTGCGAGGAATATTTTGCAATGCTTGACTGGAGCATTGAGCAGGATAAATATCCTGTGGCTGTAAGGATTCCCTGCAACGGCGTTATCCACACGAATGCACCTGTTGATACGGATTACAGCGAACTGAATAAATATAAGATAACGGGGCAGGGCAGTGAAATTGCCATAATTGCACTTGGTGATTTCTATCAGATAGGTGAGAAGCTTGCAAAGCTTATTGCCGAAAAAACAGGCACTGTTCCAACACTTATAAATCCCCGCTACATCACAGGAATTGACACCGAAATGCTTGAGGCTCTGAAAAAATCTCACTCAAAGGTCATCACTCTTGAGGATGGTATTCTTGACGGCGGCTTTGGTGAGAAAATGGCCCGTTTCTACGGTCCTGCCGATGTTAAGGTATTTAACTACGGTTTGAAGAAGGAGTTTATCGACATGTATTCTGTTGATGATATTCTCAGAGAAAATCATCTTATGCCCGAACAGATCGTAAATGACGTTCTGTAATCATCAATTATATCAGTAATACGAAAAAACACCTATGACAGCATAGAAACTGTCATAGGTGTTTTTTCATTCCGATATCATCATTTCGTGTATATCATCAAGCATAAGCGCAAGCTTGCCCACATAC
>JAGBFZ010000025.1 GCA_018110855.1 Oscillospiraceae bacterium | reverse complement strand
TATGAGTAAAGGACATGATGATAAGCGGCGCTGTCTGATATACTATATTGGGAAGAGTGATATGGAAGAAGGTCTCAAACGAATTTGCACCGTCAATCTTTGCTGCCTCAAAAATATCGGGATTTATTGAAGTCATGGTTCCCATTGTGAGCAGCATAAAGTAAGGGAAGCCTGCCCACAGATTTATAAGGATACAGGTGAACTTTGCAAAGGAGGGGTCTGAGAGCCATGGAATTACCGTTCCGCTGTCCATAAGTCCCAATGCGATAAGCGTTCTGTTTATAGTACCGAAGCTGCCGTTTAAGAGATTCTGCCAAACAAGCATTGTTACAACTGTGGGAACTGCATATGGAAGAATACAGATCGAGCGGAACACGGGAGTGATCTTCAGCTTGGATTCATTGAGAATTACCGCCATGACCATGCCGCCCACATAGCAGGTAAGGGTCGCAAAGAATGCCCACACAAGAGTCCATAAAGCAACTCGTCCGAATGCGCCTGTCCATGTTGCATCTCCGCCGAAAAGTGCCTTGAAGTTTTCAAGTCCGACCCAGTTGATGGTGTTGTTCGGAGCAATATGATCGGGCGAGGAATAATCCGTAAATGCCACCGCTGCGGAAAACAGCAAAGGTACAACTACAAGGAACAGTACAAGGATTATCATAGGGATAAGTCCCACAACAGGGAAAGCGTTGTCACCCAGATTGCTTATCACATTTCTGTTGGATTCAAATCTGCCGTTTATGCAGTAGCTTTTATATTCCTTGAGTGCGCTTCTGACGGATATTATGTATATGAGCACAAACACAAAAATCAGTGCGATAACGATAAATCCGTCGATCATCATAAACAGCGAATTATCTCTCTGCTTGATGGGCAGCTCAGGGTGCGGATCGCCTAAGGTGATAAGATTTTTTAACGCTGTAACGATCTTCGGGCTGAATATCAGCATTGCGATCTCTATCAGCGCAAAAAATGCCCCCTTAACATACTGCTTGAGCCAGATTATGTGTGAAAGCCCCATAAAGATCATACTTGTAATAAGCACTTTCTTTTTTGAGGAGCCGTCACGAGCTACCAATTCCTTTGCCATGATGTTGACCTCACTTTCTTGAATATGTATGATAAATTAAATTGATTTTCTGAGCCGTAATGCAGCTTATACGGCTCATTTAAAAGGAAGAAAAAATATGAAAACTATAATGTGGATCGCTTGATCGAGATCTCGTAGCTCAGGAAGCCGCAGGCGCTCGGATCACTGTCATTTATCAGCGACAGAACAGTTTGCGCAGCTGCCTCCCCAAGCTCAAAGGGATCGGCGTTTACCGATGTGATGGGGGGGGTGTAGCTCTGAAGAACAGGGCTGTTATAAAAACTTGCTATCTTTATTTCATCGGGAACGGATATCTGCTTTTCCTTTAGTGCGGCGAGAGCTCTTACACATATATAGTCATCGCCGCAGAGAATACAATCGCAGTCTTTGTTTAGTATTTCTCCCACAGCAAGCTCAATAGCTCTCCGTCCGGAAAGATTGTCATATACAAGTGAATTGTCAAAGGCTTTTCCGCTTTTGGCATATGCGTTTACAAAGCCGTTATATCGGCTCACATTGACATTGTGACTTTTGCTGCCGAGAAGAAGTGCTGTCCTGCTGCATCCGCTGGATATCAGATATGTGGTAAGCTCGCAGCAGGCAGATTCATGGTCGATATCTATCTGCACCACCGAATCGTCTGAGGTGGAGCCGATAAGCACAAAGGGAATGTTGTTTTCCTTCAGCAGCTTTACCGCAGGATCATCGGTCACGGAGCGAGTGAGGATGACGCCGTCAACCTTTCTGTTTCGTATCATTCTCTCAAGCTGGGAAGCATCATCAGCCGCTGCCATAGCCACTATAACATCGTAATCCCTTGAAGATACTGTTTCGCATATTCCCGTAAGGCAGTTCTGGAAGAAGGGTATCTCGCCCAGATCCTTTTCATATGGAAGGACCACGCCGATATTGAAGGTCTTGGATTGTGCAAGGCCTCTGGCGATAACATTGGGCTGATAATTCATCTGTGCAGCACACTGCATCACCCTTTGTCTGGTTTCCTCACTGATCCTTCCTTTTCCCGAGAGAACTCTGGAAACGGTGGATTTTGATACTCCCAGCGCCTTTGCAACATCGTCAAGCGAGGCCTTGGGATTACAAGTTTCATTTGATATGCTCATATCTGATTTGCTCCGTTAAAATTTGTATGTACATTCAGGCAGCTAATTCTGCGCAACCGTTTGTTCTTACTAAAACAATAATAACACATATAATGTTTGTTGTCAATAAATAGTATATATAAATTACAAAGAGATTTTTTAGCTATTTTCAACAAATACAGCTTATTTGCATATATCGTGCAAATCACAGGCGTTGCGCAGATACAGCATGGTTATTTCTGTGCCTTTGTTAATATTGCATAATTATTATATTTTATTATCGTTATATTTGTAATATTGACAAACAAATAATAATGTGTTATTCTTGTTTCAAGAGCAAACGATTGCACACAGCTGCTGCAATAGCGGCAGCAAGAAAATAAAGTGCGGTCAGACAAAAAACAAAACAAATAATTTTATGGAGGAATCATCATGAAAAAACGTGTACTTGCATCAGTTCTCGCATTATCAAGCGCAGCTATGATG
This sequence comes from Oscillospiraceae bacterium, assembly GCA_018110855.1. GTDB lineage: Bacteria > Bacillota > Clostridia > Oscillospirales > Ruminococcaceae > Huintestinicola. The sequence goes on along the minus strand of JAGBFZ010000025.1, from coordinate 570 downwards.
TTTGCAGGCTGCGGCAGCCAGACAGGCAGCAGCGCAGACACCGCAGCAAACAATGGAGCAGACGCTCCCGCAGCTTCATCCGGAGAACCCGTGACCCTGAAGGTATGGGAATCTGTTGACGGTCCCGACAAGTGGATCCAGCAGGCAGGCGAAAAATTCACCGAGCAGAATCCCAACATCAAGATCGAATTTGTAAATGTTGAGCTGGGTGATTCTACAAGTGCCATCGCTCTCGACGGTCCCGCAGGCACAGGTCCCGATCTCTTTGCTGCTCCTCATGATAAGCTGGGTGAGCTTGTTGTAGGCGGACATATTCTTCCTACTGCTAACGCCGATCAGGTAAAGGGTCAGGTTCTCGGTTCCTGCTCAAGTGCTCTTACATATGACGGCACAATGTACGGTTATCCCACATCTGCCGAGACATACGCTCTTTTCTACAACAGAGCGCTCATTTCCGACGATCAGGTTCCCAAGAACTGGGATGATCTTTACACATGGGGTCAGTCCTTCAGAGAAGCAAATCCCGACAAGTATCCCATCGTTATGGACGTGACCTCCATATATTACACC
>JAGBFZ010000267.1 GCA_018110855.1 Oscillospiraceae bacterium | reverse complement strand
TGGTGGTCTCAAAGGCTCTTGAGCTTACTCTCACGGGCAGAGACTGCGGACAGGAGGAGCGTGCCCCCATGTGCGGCATACCCTACCACAGCGCCGAGATCTACATAAAAAAGCTTATTGACTTAGGCTTTAGGGTGGCTATCTGCGAGCAGATGGAGGACCCGAAGCTGGTGAAGGGGCTTGTGAAGCGGGACGTTATCAGGATAGTGACCCCGGGAACCCTTACCGAAAGCAATCTTCTTGACGATTCAAAGAATAATTTTATTGCTGCGCTGTATGTTCATGAGGGAGCGGCTTCCGTATGCTTTGCGGACATTTCAACGGGTACGGCGGAGCTTTTTTCTCACAGGGACAAGTCTTCCGAGGAGCTTTGCGAGGCGCTTATCAACGAGATCTCACGTTTTGCTCCCGCAGAGCTTCTGATGAACTCGGAAGCTGCTGAGATCAAGCAGGTGACGGAATTTATCCGCACGAGAATGGAGCTTTGCGAAACCATACTCACAGAGGACAAGTTCGACAGGGAGCTTCATCTGGGCACCCTTCTTGCTCAGTTTTCCGCTGAGAGTCTTGCGGATATGAATGTGGACGACGGGGATATCTGCTCCGTTTCTGCCCTGTGCGGTCTTTTCTATTACATAAGCGACACTCAGCGGGCGGCGGTAGGGCGATTTACCGAGCTTGTGACCTATTCGGACAAGCGGTTTATGGAAATTGATCTTACCGCAAGGCGGAATCTTGAGCTTACGGAAACTCTCCGCAACAAGGAAAAACGGGGGAGTCTCATCTGGGTCCTTGACCGCACACGCACATCTATGGGCAAGAGACTTTTAAGGTCATATATCGAGCAGCCCCTTTTAAAGCCTGCGGCTATTATTGACAGGCTGGACGCTGTTGAGGAGCTTTACAATGATCCCGTTTTGCAGGGAGAGCTGGGGGCGGCTCTTGAGGGCGTTTACGACCTTGAACGCCTTATGACGAGGGTGGTTTACAAGACTGCGACTCCCCGTGATGTGAAGGCACTTGCACGGACTGCAGAGCAGATGCCCCTTATTAAGTCGCTTCTTCAAAATGCAAGGACGAATCTGCTTAAAGGGCTTGAGGGCAGGATACATGAGCTTAAAGAGATAGCAGCACTTGTGGATAATGCCATTTCCGACGATCCTCCTCCTGTTGTGAAGGACGGGGGAGTTATCAAGGACGGCTTCAATGCCGAGCTTGACAGGCTGAGGGGCATTATCAAGGGCGGCAAGGGCATTATTGACGAGATCGAAGCGAGGGAAAAGGAAAGAACGGGTATCAAGAATCTGAAGATCGGCTACAACCGTGTTTTCGGATATTACATTGAGGTCACAAAATCCTATTACGATCTTGTTCCCGAGGAATACATCCGCAAGCAGACCCTTGCAAACTGCGAGAGATTTATCACCGACGAGCTGAAAAAGGCAGAAGAAGAAATTGCGGGAGCAAGCGAGAAAACCCTTGTGATGGAGGCGGAGATCTTCGCTGAGGTCAGGGATTTTATCGGCTCAAGGCTGACGGAGGTGCAGGAAACGGCGCAGGCTGCCGCTGCTCTTGATGTTCTATGCTCCTTTGCGGAGGTATCCATGAGAAACCGCTATGTTAAGCCCGATATTGTCATTGACGGCACTCTCGATATCAAGGGGGGCAGGCACCCTGTTGTGGAGCAGATGATAAGCGGTGAGATGTATGTTCCAAATGATGTTTATCTTGACACCGACAGCCGCAGAATGGCTATTATCACGGGTCCCAATATGTCGGGAAAATCTACGTTTATGAGGCAGACTGCCCTTATTGTTCTTATGGCGCAGATAGGCTGCTTTGTTCCTGCGGACAGTGCAAGGATATCAATTGTTGACCGCATTTTTACCCGTGTGGGAGCGTCCGATGATCTTACGGCGGGACAGTCGACCTTTATGGTGGAGATGAGCGAGGTTGCCGACATCTTAAAGCACGCCACCAAGCAGAGCCTTGTTATTCTTGACGAGGTGGGCAGAGGTACATCCACCTTTGACGGGATAAGCATTGCAACGGCGGTTGCAGAATACATTGCCAACAGGAAAAAGATCGGCTGCAAGACCCTTTTTGCCACTCATTACCACGAGCTTATCGGGCTTGAGGGCAGGGTCGAGGGTGTTAAGAATTACAGCGTTGCCGTTAAGAAATACGGCGAGAGCATAAAATTTTTACGCAAGATAGTTGAGGGCGGCGTTGATGACAGCTACGGAATTGAAGTCGCTAAGCTGGCGGGACTTCCCAAGGGGGTTATTTCAAGGGCTAAGGAGCTGCTTTCCGAGATGGAAGCGGAAAAATATGCCGCAGGGGGCGCTCCGAAGAAGCAGGAGGAACAGCAGATCTCCTTTGGCTCGATGAAGGAGGAACAAGTCCTTTCAAGGCTTCGGAAAACAAATCCCGACGAATATTCTCCGAGGGACGCAATGCTTTTGCTGCAGGAGCTTTGCGATATGCTGAATGGATAAATTTTCATTATGTGGTTGAAAGGAGATATTGCTTTGATCGCTGAATTGATTTACAGGCTCAGAAATGAAGAGGAGGACGCTTTCTCGTGAGCTTTACGGCTGTATTACCGATGATATGAAGGAGAACTGCGAGGCTCTTGCGGTTGCAGACGAGATGTGGAGCTGGTATGCGAGTGCTGTTGACAGCGGTGTTTATGAATACTATGAGAACTGCAGCGATATGGCTCTTATGAAGGAGACTGCAGATGCCTTGAAGGAATACGGCTGCGAGCAGTTTTCCAATGCATATCTGAGAGGCGCTCAGGTGCTTATTCCGCTTATTAAAAGCAGTGGCAGTGATATGGTTAACAATGAGGAGATAATGTCATTTTCAAGGAAAATGGCAGATTATCTTGACGAGTATGAATTTGAGATATGCGAAACTATCAAGGATTATCTTCTTGATAACTATGATATGATTTGCGAATATGAGGGTGTGGAGATTTCGGACATGAACGAGGGTTCCGAGGAGATCGCAGATATCTTTGATATCCTCAGTCAGAGGGAACTGGACGAAGACTGATGGGGTCAGATCATCCCGAAAAGGAGTATGAAAATGCCAAGGGTACACGTGCTTGACAAGGAGTTGGCGGAGCTTATTGCCGCTGGTGAGGTCATTGAACGTCCAAGCTCCGTTATTAAGGAGCTGGTGGAAAATTCCATTGACAGCGGCGCTACCGCTATTACTGTGGAGATACGTCAAGGCGGTATCTCCTACATAAGAATAACCGACAACGGCTGCGGTATCGCTCACGAGGACGTTCCTGTGGCGTTTCTCCGACACGCCACAAGCAAGCTGAATGTTAAGGACGATCTTTCAAAAATTCTTACTCTCGGTTTCAGAGGTGAGGCGCTTGCTTCGATATGCGCCGTTGCAAAATGCGAGGTCATTACCAAAACCAAGGACGAGGAATACGGCACTCATTACATTATCGAGGGCACCGAGGAAAAGCTTATCGAGCGCTCGGGCTGCCCCGACGGCACGACTATTATTATCAGGGATATTTTCTACAACGTTCCCGCCCGTCTCAAGTTCTTAAAGCAGGACAAATACGAGGGCAATGCCATTGCTTCGATCGTGAGCAAGATATCCGTTTCTCACCCCGAGATATCCTTCAGATTTATCCGAAATAACAGGCAGGAGCTTTTTACTCCCGGAGACAACAGGCTTTATTCCGCTGTGTATTCCGTTTTCGGAAAGGAATTTGCGGCTTCCATGCTGCCCGTTGATTACAGGCTGGGGGGCATTTCCGTTTCGGGTTATACGGTGAAGCCCTTGTGGGGACGGAAAAACCGCTCTATGCAGCATTTTTTCATCAACGGAAGATATGTCAAGTCCCTCACCTGCATGAGCGCTCTTGAGGAGGCTTACAGGAATTCCATAATGGAAGGCAAATTTCCCGCCTGCGTGCTGTTTATGGATATTCCTCCGCAGACGGTTGACGTAAATGTTCATCCTGCTAAAACCGAGGTTAGATTTTCAGACGACAAGCTGATTTACGACGCACTGTATTTTGCGGTGAAAAATGCTGTTTTGCAGGATTCAAAGCCTGCGGAGCTTTCTCTTGAAAGAAAGCCCAAGACCGAAGCGGATTATGCAGTTCCTATGTTTTCAGACCCACCGAAGCCCGTTCAGACCGAGATAAATGAGACTTCAAAATCGAAATTTACCGACAAGGTCATACCCGTTTCCCATACGGACAAAGATCAGTCGGAGCGGTTTGAGAATATCCGTGCGGTGAAAAACGGCGAGGGTCACAGCCATGAGATACGGGTGGAGGAAATTCCCCGTGATTTTGAAAATACAGCGGCAAAAAGCTCAGAGGAGCAGATGGAAATGGCGGTTGCCGCTGCGGAGGCTGCATGGCGGGGTGCTGAAAACTCAGAGGTCCATAAGGCTGACGAGGCGGCAGCAAAGCCCGTTCCAAAGGAAATATTGCCCGAGAAAAGGGATATTTCCCAGCATTTGCAGAGCGGCTATGGGAAATCTGCCGATAATGAAGCTATTGAGAATTTAAAGGCGGAAAACGTCAAGCAGGAATTTAAATATATTGACAATAATGCTTTTAAGGAGCATGGCGAGCCTGAAAAGCCTGCGGAAAAGCCCGAAGAAAAAAAGGAGATATTTTTCCGAATTATCGGTGAGGCTTTCAAAAATTATGCCATTGCAGAGGTTGAGGACGGCATATTGTTCGTTGACAAGCACGCTGCTCATGAGAGGATAAGATTTGAGCGGCTCAGAAGCGGCAGGGAGCATTTGACGGCACAGCTTCTTCTTGCTCCCGAGGAGCTTGTTCTGGATTACGGGGAATATGACGCTTTGGTAAGCAATCTGAAGGTATGCTCCGACCTTGGCTTTGAGATAGAGGCGGCAAATGCTCCGAGGGTCATTATCAAGGGTATTCCTACGGTGCTTGACGGCAAGGATGCGGGGGAGATAGTCAGCGAGCTTGCCCAGAATTTTGCGGCTCACAGGCATGATCCCATGCCTGAGATACTTGATGATATGTATCACACAATTGCCTGCCACGGAGCTATCAGGGCAAACGATGACACCGACCCCGAGGAGCTTGTTCTGGATTACGGGGA
>JAGBFZ010000266.1 GCA_018110855.1 Oscillospiraceae bacterium | reverse complement strand
GTCTCGCAGTTGAGCTCAACAAGAACGCCGATTCTGCCGCCGATGTGCTGGTAAGCCTCAACGATACCCTCAGCAGCGATTCTGCTTGCCTTCTTTTCAGCCTTCATCTGGCCGTTTTCTCTGAGAAGCTTGATTGCCTTCTGGATGTCGCCCTCTGTCTGCTGAAGAGCGCGCTTGCATTCCATGATACCGCAACCTGTTTCGTCTCTCAATTCCTTAACCTGTGCTGCACTGATTTCTGCCATGATAATTTTCCTCCAAATTAGAATTATTCAGCGTCTGCCTGAGCTTCAGCCTCAGCTGCATCCTGAGCAGCCTGAGCTGCTACTGCATTTTCCTCGGGGTTGTACTGCTCGCCCTGAACGCCTTCCAAAACAGCGTTAGCCATTACAGAAGCAAAGAGCTTTACAGAACGGATAGCATCGTCGTTACCGGAGATAACGTAGTCAACTTCGTCAGGATCACAGTTTGTATCAACGATAGCAACTATCGGAATACCCAAAGAGTGAGCCTCAGCAACTGCGAGTCTTTCCTTCTTGGGGTCAACTATGAACATAACATCCGGAAGACCGTGCATATCAGCGATACCGTCGAGGTTAGAGTGGAGAGTTTCCTGCTCCTTGCGAAGCTTTACAACTTCCTTCTTAGGCAGAAGATCATATGTGCCGTCCTGTTCCATCTTATCAAGAGCCTTCATTCTTGCAATACGCTTGGAGATAGTCTTGTAGTTTGTCAACATACCACCGAGCCATCTCTGGTTAACATAGTACATGTTGCAGCGCTTAGCTTCTTCCTCTACGGAATCCTTAGCCTGGTTCTTTGTACCTACGAAAAGAATCTTGCCGCCGTTAGCAGCCTGCTCTTTTACGAAATCGTAAGCCTTCTCTACAAGCTTTGCAGTCTTCTGCAGGTCGATAATGTAAGTACCGTTTCTGCTTGTGAAGATATAAGGCTTCATCTTGGGGTTCCATCTCTTAGTCTGGTGACCGAAATGTGCGCCCGCTTCCAACAACTGTTTCATTGAAATAACTGACATATAAAATCCTCCTTGTTCTTCCTCCATCTCCATTTTCAGCTTTTACAGGTATTCCTGACAAGATAAGCATTCGGAGATGTGTGTCATTTCAGCGTGTTATATTATACCACACTTTGCAGGAAAATGCAAGTGTTTTTTGCAAGATTTCCGAGAAAATATTGATTATAATCTGATAAAAAACAAAACAGACGGGGTAACCCCGTCTGTAATGCTCTAAGTAAGCTTGTCGGCGAATTAGTCGTCAACTTCTTCCTCAACAGGTGCACCAACAGGGCATGTGTCAGCACAAGCGCCGCAACCGATGCATGTTTCGGGGTCGATTACATAGATGTCTTCGCCTTCTGTGATAGCGTCAACGGGGCATCCCTCAGCACAAGCGCCGCAGGAGATGCACTCATCTGTGATCTTAAATACTGTCTTCATGATAAATACCTCCGTTTTTTGCGCAATGATCGTCATTGCATATTCAAACATATATATTATAACATTTAATTTGAAAAAACGCAAGGGCTTTTTCAAATTTTTTTAACGAATTTATTTACTCTCGCGGGGCTTTTTCGCCGTTTTGCGGGTGAGGACCGTTTTCACGGTGGTCGTTATTTCTGGGGCGGGGCCTTCTTTTGTTGTTGAACTTGCGGGGCTGCTTGTTTTGCTCGTCAGAAGCCTGCTCGGGGGAGGGCTGCTCGTTGATCTGGGGCTTTTGTCCCTCGGGCTTTTTATCCCTCTTTTTGAAGTCTCCCTGATTGTGGGGCTTACCCTTGTGCTGGGGCTTTGACTCGTCCTGCTGCTCCTTGTCCTTGGAGAAATTG
>JAGBFZ010000265.1 GCA_018110855.1 Oscillospiraceae bacterium | reverse complement strand
TAGCCGAATGACTTTTTCTTATTCCAGACATGACCGTCAATAATACGTGAATATCCGCCGAATTCACTCAGAACAAAAGGTCTTCCCTCTTTGCGACCGGGCATAGTAACAGGAACGATATAGCGATGAATGCTTCTGAATTCGGGACCGTGCTGATCATGCCAACCGCTTGCATGGTCGACATGGCGGGACGGATCATACTTTTTAACAGAATGACCGATTTCGTAAGCATCAAACTGCCCCCAACCTTCATTAAAGGGAACCCACGTGCAAAGAGAAACCGTGTTATAAAGAGCGTCGATCACTTCAAACAGTTCACGACGGAAATCTTCACGCCATTCAGGTTTTTCGCGACTGAAAGCCTTATATTTGTTATCTTTAATATCAATGCTCAAATTGGGAAGAACGCCTGCAATCCACTGACTGACAGGCTTGCCGCCCGAAACCATATCCTGCCACACAAGCATACCGAGTCTGTCACAATGATAATACCAACGGGCCGGCTCCACCTTAATATGCTTTCTGAGCATATTAAATCCGAGTTCCTTCATTTTGGCAATGTCATAAATCATTGCTTCATCCGTGGGCGGTGTCATTCCGCCATCGCACCAATATCCCTGATCAAGCAGACCGTTATGAAAATAAGGCTTATTGTTCAGGCAAAGACGCGGAATACCGTTTTCCTTGCGAATGGAATATTTTCGCATACCGAAATATGCAACAATCGTATCCACTTCCTTATCGCCTGCAAAAACGGAAACACGTAAATCATAAAGCTTCGGATTTTCAGGAGACCACAGCTCATAAGAATCAATCTTCAGAGCAGTCTTATTATCGATATCCTGAGAATATAAAACATTTTCACCGTCAAGAATTTCAGCAAGAATGCGATCTGCATTTCCTGACAGAGTAAGATCCACATGCAGCACATCCTCATCAATATCAGGACAAAGCTTGACTTTCTGAACATACGTTTCAGCGACACCTTCAAGCCAGACTGTCTGCCAGATGCCGGATGTTGCAGTATACCAAAAACCATGAGATTCAAGGGTCTGCTTTCCTCTTTGCTGCCACCCTTCATCAGTCGGATCATACACTGCTACACGAAGCTCATTTTCGCCATCATGAAGAGCTGCGGTGATATCAAGTGTAAAAGGTACATAGCCGCCGATATGCTCACCGACAAAAATATCATTGACGTAAACCTTGCACTTCCAATCAACAGCACCAAAATGCAGAAGAATATGATCATTCTTGATTTCATCATCAACAACAAACTTCTTGCTGTACCACAGAATCTCATCAGGCTTCAATTGCTTGCAAACGCCTGAAAGCTGCGATTCATAAGCAAACGGAACAAGGATCTTTTCATCAAAAACAGCAGGAGCAGTGTCAAGTGAGGTGCCGATTGCATATAAAAACTCACCGTTGAGATTCTGCCAATTGTCTCTTTTCATCTGAGGACGGGGATATTCATTCAACGGACACTTTTTGTCAACATTATCATAAAACTTTGTTTTGATATATTCCATTTTACGCCTCCGGAAAACTTTTTTATTATTGTAATAGATTTCGCAAAAAAAGTAAATATATTTTTGAAAATATTGACAAATATATATCGCAGTAGTATAATTATGTTATCTTCGGGGCGGGGTGCAATTCCCCACCGGCGGTAAAAGTCCGCGAGCCTGTTTATATTGTGGCTGACAGGGTGCAATTCCCTGACCGACGGTTATAGTCCGGATGAAAGAAGAGCGTTGTTTGCCGTCCCGTAAGTGGGACTTTTTTTATTTTCGGAGGCTTTTTATGAACGACAAACACGCAAAAATCGTCAAAACAGTTGAACTTGCTATGCTGGCAGCATTATCTGTCGTATTAATGCTTTTGGTTCGATTTCCTTTAAT
>JAGBFZ010000264.1 GCA_018110855.1 Oscillospiraceae bacterium | reverse complement strand
TCGCAATTCTCGGATCGAGCACATACATCTCACAGAACTGCTTTGCACCCTCAGAACCGTATCTGAACATGGTTCCCATGGCTGTATCACCGTTGATATTGGCATTTTCCCTTTTGATATCACTGTCTCTTGCCGCTTTGAAGGTAAGATCCTCATAGATCTTCATTAGCTTAGTATTCATTTCACGGGAACGTGTGCGGTCAGAACGGTAAAGAATATATGCCTTGGCGGTCTTGGCATGCCCCTCTTCCACAAGCACCTTTTCCACCAGATCCTGAATCTGCTCAACGGTGGGAACACTCTGGCTTCCGTACTGCTTTTCGCACAGACCGCACACCTTGACCGCAAGCTCCATAGATGTGCTGTAATCGGTGCCTCCCACAGCCTGAGCTGCCTTATATATCGCCTTAGCGATCTTTTCAATATTAAAAGTATCTTTTCGTCCGTCTCTCTTAACGATATGAGTTATCATTTTTCAACCGTCTTTCTGAATAAAAATCAAAACGCATATTTGGCATTTCGCACACTAAATTATAGTATATAATATTTGTGTCCGCTTGTCAACCGCTCTCAGTTTACAAAAAGCGACGGCAATTTTGTGAATATTGCCGTCTTGACTTTTCGAATTATTTATGTTTGAGAACTGCTGTTCTTTCTATATCCCATGTAGCTTTCAAGGATTATAACAGCAGCAACTGCGTCAACAACATTTTTGCGTTTTTTTCCTCGGACATTGACCTCGTTGAGATAATTGTGAGCCGAAACAGTAGTGCAGCGCTCGTCCCACATTACGACCTTGATCCCCGTTATTTCCTCGAGACGTTGACCGAAAAGAGAGCATTTCTCCGCTCTCTCTCCCACGGTATTATTCATATTCTTCGGGTATCCCACCACAAGAAGCTCCGCCTGCTCCTTTTTGGCAAGCTCTGCAGTTTTTTCAAGGCAGCGGTCAAAATTTTTTTCAAAGATAACTGTCAGAGGAGACGCAAGAAACTCGCTTTTGTCACAGACAGCAATTCCTGTACGGCTGTCCCCGAAATCCACGCTCATTATTCTCATGCTTTGACCTCCAGTTCATCGCTGCACCATTTAGATACCGCAAGAGTAGACAGTCCGCCCTCAAGATGAGAGCTGTCATTCTTAAAAACAATTCTTGGAATAAGCTCATCACTGTATTCGATAAGAGATACAGCCGTATTGTCCGACCAGCCGGGATCTACGTATTTTTCCCATTCTCTGCCCTCAGCACAGTTAAGGTATGCCTTTATCGCCATCCCGTGAGATACAACTGCAATAGTCCTGCCCTGATTTTCCGAGGCAATACGCTTCATGGCGGCTTTCATGCGGTCATAGACCTGCTGCGTTGATTCGCCGCCCGGAGCGGTAAAATGATTTATCTCCTCTTTCCATAAACGCAGCTCTGCAGGAAATTTTTCGGGAAGATCAGCCCATTTTACACCCTCCCAGTCTCCGCCGTTTATCTCCATAAGCTCATTGTCGGTAATTATAGAAAGCCCGTGATATCTGTTTACAGCCTCGGCGGTGTAAAATGCTCTTTTAAGCGGACTTGAATATAACGCTTCGATAGGGATATCCTTAAATCTTTCAGCCAGCCTTTCAAGCTGCAAGCGTCCTTTTTCACTGACTTCGGTGTCTGTTCTTCCCTGAAAGAACTCCAAAACATTCCCCTCTGCCTCGGCGTGACGCACAAGGTATATTTTTACCATGGCTTAACAGCTCCTATGATACTGCTCAGCATTATATCCTTTTCCCTGCAGTAATCGGAAAGACCTGCTGTTATCTTAACGGGGGTCATAGGGTCGTTAAATATAGCCGCACCAACCTGAACAAGAGAAGCGCCCGCCATCATTATCTCCACAGCGTCCTCCCAGCTTGAAACGCCGCCCATACCGCATACGGGGATATTAACAGCGTTTGCGACCTGCCAAACCATTCTGACAGCAACAGGGAATACCGCAGGACCAGACAAACCGCCCACATTATTGTGAAGAATTGGTCTGCCTGTGCGGATATCTATCCTCATTCCAAGTAGCGTATTTATAAGTGAAACGGCATCAGCACCCTCTGCCTCGCAGGCTTTGGCAATATCCGCAATGCTTGTGACATTGGGAGAAAGCTTCATCATAACAGGCTTTTTTGTTGCACTCCTCACGATTTTGGTTATCTGACCTGCACCCTCGCAGGAAACACCGAAAGCCGCGCCCCCCGCCTTGACATTGGGACAGGAAATATTGACCTCGATCATATCAACATCTGTATTATCAAGTTTCTCCGCAATTTCACGGTATTCATCGGCAGTTGAGCCTGCAATATTCGCACTGATAACGGTTTCCTTTGTTTTAAGATAAGGCAGTTCCTCGGCAATAAAATGGTCTATTCCGGGATTCTGAAGCCCAACGCTGTTGAGCATACCCGAGGGAGTTTCCGCAATTCTCGGAGGAAGATTGCCGTTTCTCCTTGCACCCGTTGTACCCTTGACGGATATTCCTCCCAGCTCGGAAAGAGGATAAAATTCCTCAAATTCCTTTCCGTAGCCGAAGGTTCCCGAAGCAGGAATAATAGGATTCTTAAAATGAACTCCCGCAAAATCAATTCCAAGTCTTGACATATCAGTCATCGAAAAGCACCTCCTCAGCGTCAAAAACAGGTCCGTCCTTGCAGACATGAGCGTAATATTCCTCGCCGTCTCTTATTGTGCGGCAGGCGCATACAAGACAGCCGCCCACGCCGCAGCCCATTCTTTCCTCAAGAGAGACTTCGCACTTAACGCCTGCATCCTTTGCCTGCATGATTATTCTTTTAAGCATTACGGAAGGACCGCAGGCATAGATAATATCGGGCTTTTCTCTGTTTAATACCTCCGAAAGAGCTTCGGTAACAAAGCCCTTTCTTCCTGCGGAGCCGTCATCAGTGCAGAGAATTACCTCAGCACCAGAAGCAGCAAAGTCTTTCTGAAGAATGACAGCAGAAGCATTTCTGAAACCGCTTATAACCACAGCATTTTTACCGTAATGCTCAGCAATGGGCACCATGGGAGGATTACCGATACCTCCGCCGATAATTACAGCTTTCTTATCTTTTTCAAGGAGGGTAAAACCCCTGCCGCCCAGGGGAGCGACAATATCAATAAGCTGACCTTCGGAAAGCTGTGAAAGCGCCGTTGTACCCTTTCCTCTTACTTCAAAAACAATTCTAAGAGTACCCTTTTCTTTGTCAATGCCGCAGATGGAAATAGGTCTGCGGAGCATAAAGCCGTCAGCCTTTATATTGACAAACTGACCGCATACCGCCGCTTTTGCAATATGAGGACAGCGGATAGTCATATCATATATTTCCGCCGCAATGGCCTTTTTGCTGATAATGGGGTAAAGACCCTGAGTGTATTTCATTATATTATCCGTCCTTTCTTATAATGGTTTTCGTCTTATATCGTCAACAACATATTCTGAGCTGTCGGGGAGAAGCGAGGGATCAGCCTCGAGATGTTCCATATCCAAATCCGATGGCTCGCTTTTTTCTTCTGCGGGAGATTCCTTGTTATCCTCATACCAGTCGCTGCATGTCTTGGTATCAACACTGATACCTTCCATTCCCCCATCGTTATCCGCAGGAACAATAGCAAATTCGGTAACAGGCTTCTCTTTGTCGGAATAATAATCCTGATTCTTTTGTTTTTTGAGCCATGCTTCACGGTATTTTACAAAGCGTGAGTGTCTGTCCCATTCAATGCCATAGTTAAAATCGGGAAAGCCCTCCTGAGTCTGCAAATACTCAAGCTCCTTGTAGCTTCTGACCGCAAGGTCCTGAGTCCAAAGCCCCAAACCCGAATATACGATCAGCAGTATCATGCCCATAAGCGCCATAGGCTCATATCTTAAAAACAGGTTTGAAACGGAAAATAACAGCATAACAAGATAGAGGATATCGCAGGCAATATTCAGCTTCTTGTTCAGGAAAACATCTGCCAGATAGCTCATTATTGTCACAGAAGGAGTAAGAAAAAATGTTACGGCATACCAAGGAAATAGTATTTGTCCTATCTCTTCGTCAAGTGTAAGGGCAAGCTTAATTCCTGCATTGGTATAGCAAAACCAAAGGTATATACCGAAAACGCTGACAAAGGTCACAAGGAGATTGAAATA
>JAGBFZ010000263.1 GCA_018110855.1 Oscillospiraceae bacterium | reverse complement strand
TCCGCTGACTTCAATAGCGTTTGTTTGTTCGGGAGTCCAGTTGGTCGCCATAATATCAATATCCTTTCCTCAACTTATTCATTTTCCGCATCTGTATTTGCGGTCTGTGCAGCAGCTTCGGCATTATCGGCATCGCTGCCAGCATCATCTCCCGAGGTATCATCTGCGTCTTTTGTAAATGCCGCAGAGAAAAGGGAGCTGTCTCTTATTTTGGGGTCGGAATAATTACCGCAGATTTCGGAATAATCGCAGTTGGTGCAGGGGAGAAGGCAGTTCAGCTTTTTGTTTTCAAGGGGAGACGCATTGATCACACCGTTTTCCAGAGCCTCCGCAAAGCTCCTCAGCAATATATCTGCCTTGGCGATATCCGAATTAAGCTCCTCGGGAGAAAATACGTTGCTGTAATGCTTGTCCCCCACAGCTGCATTACCCGTATCGGGCGCAAAAACTGCGGGAATGTAAAGCTCATTGTCATTGTTCAGCGTATCGAGATCATTCTGCATAGCCTTCAGAACGCTCTCGGTATTCAGTATCTCGCCGCTGAACCTGAAAGCGTCTCTTTCGATAACAGCAGGGTCGTTGTTTTTGCCTTTTTTCGGCTCAGTGAGCTTGGGAGCCTTCATCGGAGAATACAATGCACCTGCAGCATTGAAGCAGCTGTCATTATCGCCGTCCCTGCGGGTAATTGCCCAGAGATAGAAGAACATCTGCATATTGATGCCAAGATCAAGCTGTTCCCTTACAAATTCCTTTGCGCCTGTTTTGTAGTCTATGATGCGAAGATATATCTTTCCGCCGTCATTCTGGTCAATAAAAATATCCGCACGGTCAGCGGTTCCCGAGAAGCTGACTTCAAATCCGTCATCGGTTTTGACCTCAATGGGCTTTGCAGCTTCTTCGGCAAGCTTTTTGCATATCTCCGCATATTTTTCGTTATTCACGGAGCTGAATTTTTCCTTTGCAGCGGTTTCATTTTTATCAGGCTTGCCCATCGGAAGCTCGCAGGCAACGGGAACAAATGAGGAAAGCGTCATTCCATGCTGCATATTAAGGATGACCTTAACAACGAGCTTGATAATTATTTCCATGTAAAAATCAAAGCCTGCGCTTTTGGCAAATCCGCCTCCCAGATCGCTGTCAATGTAGCCGTTCACCGAGCCTCTGACCTCCGCAAGGATATCATCCTCGGTGAGAGCGGTAAAATCCTCCTTGGAGTATTTGGTGAAAATATCCTGCATACATTTGTGGATAGCGTTTCCTCTTATCATGGGATTGAGATCCTTTTTCTGAAGAGGATAAATACCAAGACCCTTTTTGCAGAAGAACATGAAGGGACATTTGCTGAAATCCTCAAAGCGTGAGGGAGATATATCCGCCTTGCCGTTATAAAGCTTTTTGATAAGCTCCTTGTCGTTGATCGTATGTTCGCTGCCTGTGTTTACCGAATCGATGTATTCAAATCTACCCTTGTATATGGGGTTTTTTGACAGCTCTGCCCTGACAGTGGCAAAATTCTCGTCAGAAGCGTCAAAGCCTGCGGTTGCGGCGGCATAAGCAGCTTCCTCAGTGCGGCAGAAGAAAAGCATATCAAGATTATCTGTGTTTATCCTGTTCACATTCTGAAGTATGCCGCAGATCTCCGCAATAAGAGCCGACGGATACATGGGAGAGCCGTTTGAAGCAGCCGAGGAATAGGAAACATACAGCTTTTCCGAAGGACTGCAAAGAGCCTTGAATGCGTTGAAGCGTTCCTCTTCAATACGGTTTTTGATATCTCCCGAAAGGTCGTGATCGCAGCTTCTGAAAAACTCTCTTTCCCTTTCCGAGAAGGTCAGGCTTTCACCTGTAACAAAGGGGAAAACGCCGTCATTTGCGTGCATTACGAATACGATCTTCGGGTCAGAAAGACGTGCAAGATCGGACTGCTGCGCCGAAACGCAGTCAAGTGTCTCGGGAGGAACGGAAAGAGTTATCCCCGCAGCGCTCAGCGTAAATATCTCACGGAATTCCGACAGAGAGATCTTGTCGGGAAGCGCCCTTTCAAGCCCTGCAAGAATAGCGTCAAGCTCGGATAAAAGCCGCTCATTTTCACGCTTTTCCAGCTTTTCGTCCAGAACTGCCCTTCCGCTTGCTTCTGTATCATCGGGTGATGAAACGGTGAAATTCAGCAGATTATCCTCTGCGGGAATGGAAGCCATAAATCGGCGTATCGCAGCGCATATCTCGGTGCCTGTCTTGTCGCGGCAGTCGTTTCTCAGGGCAAGGATCGGCTTCAGAAGCTCGTTCTTTATCTCCTCCATTTTTTCATCGGGGAAGGGCTTTTCCCACATTTCTCCGTCAATGTCCCATATGTAGCAGTAATTCTCAAGCTGTAAAAGCTCCTTTTTCGGCTCAAGGGTGTAAAGGAGGAGCTTATTTCCGTCCTTTTCAAATTCCTTCGGAGGATTTGCAAGACCCGTTTTTGCATATCTGAAAAGGACTTCTGTGGATATTTTTCTTGAAGCGGCAAGCTCCAGAGCGTTGTTTATCATTATCATCAGCCGCTTGTGTGCAGCAGACTGCTTCTTGTCGGAATAAAATGGGATATCATACCTTTCAAAACAGGGAGCAAGAATGGAAATATCCTCGTTCATAGAACGGTCAAGGACGGCGATATCCCTGTACCGCAGCTCCTTGTTTTCGGAAATGAGCCGCTTTATCTCTGCACAGATGTAGTCACATTCTCCGTAAATATCGGGAGCGGCGATAACGGTGACAGCCTCGCCCGAAGCGGCATTTTTAGCCCTCGGAAGCCGCATGAGCTTTTCGGACAGCGCAGCAAGCCCTGCCGAGCTATATCTGGTACATTCCGAGAACCTGACCGTCTCTGCATTAACATTGCTCTTTTCGGCGAGATATAAAAGCCTTGCGGCAGTCCTGTTTACAGCGGTAAAGGGTGAATAGCCCTCGTCAGAAAGATTTTCCGAGGTGAGACAGACTGTCAGTTCGGCGCAATTGGGGAGCATAGCCCTGATAAGCTCGTACTGATCGCCTGTGAAGCTTTTGAACTCATCCATATAAATGCTCATGCCGCTGAAATAACCGCTTTCCACAGCATTTTCCGCAGCGATACGGGAATCGAGCAGGGGATCTCTCAGACCGGTATCACCGAGAGCCTTGGAAAACCTTGCATATATCACCGCAACATCAGTGAGCTTTTCACGGATATTTTCGGGTGCCTTTTCCGCAAGCTCTGCCATTATTTCGGGAGTGATTCCGCTGTGGACAAGCTCGCTTATCATGGTAAGAGCAGTGGCAGTGAAATTCGGACGGGCAGCCTGCTTTTTGTAATAATGAAGAGCGTCCTCGGCTGATGCCTGCTTGATGACCCTGTACATTATGGCAGTCTTGACAGTGGGATCAGCAGCGTCCCCCTCGGGAGCTGCTGTTTTACTGAAAATGTCTCTTACAAGCCTTGAAAAGGACCATACCTCTGTGCTTCCGCTGTTGAAAAGAGCGCAGCCCATTGCATTGTAGAGCATTCTTTCATATTCAAAGGTAAACTGATCGGGAACAATAACGCAGATTTTTCTGTTATCCCCCGAAGCCCGTATCTGCTCCGCTTCGTCCCGTATTTTTTTCATCATTGCGGAGGATTTACCTGTGCCTGTGGTGCCGTAGAATAGTTTCAGCATGATATTGACCGCCCTTCCGATTATCTTTTATCGTTATAATCATATCACATCATCTGTGTAAAAATCGTAACAGAAAAATCAGCTTCTCTGTGCCCTTTTTCTCACCCTTTCAATGCTGATACCGAATGAATCGAAAATATCTCGTGCATAGCTCTGTTTCATGGGCATTCCGCGGTCAATACGATAAAGCCGCTTTCCGCTGTTTTCGTCAACAGCGGCAACAATGCTCACAGGAACGCTCCTGCAGTCGGGGTCTGCGGATATACTTTCACAAGCTGCGGCAAGCTCGGTAATGTGGGTCGCAAAGATGCCTCTTACACCGATAATGCAGAATATCCGCACAAGCTCCGAGGCAATTTCCGCACATTCCTTCGGAGTGGTGCTCTGAATGGATTCATTCATCAGCAGCAGACTGTTTTCGGTGATAAGGTCGCTGATAATTCTTATATCCTTTATCTCGGTAGTGAAACGGCTTGCGTTTATGCCCGTCTCTTCTTCCTTTGGGAAATGAGTAAAAATGAAATCGCAGAGACTTATTTTACAGCTTTCCGCAGGAACATAGAATCCCGTCTGGGCCATAAGAAAGCACAGCCCCACGCCGCGCACAAAGGTGGTTTTTCCGCCGTTGTTTGCACCTGTCAGAACAAAAAATCTGCCGTTCTCGTCCATGGAAAGGCTGTTTCTCACAACCAGCTCATCGCCCTTTGCTTCGGAATCGGCAGCCGCCGCCTTAAAATAAAAGCATGGATCGAAAAGATTAATGATCTCCGCAGTGCGGGGCTTGTCCGTAAATTCGGGACGGCACATTTTCAATCCTCTTGCGGTGCAGGAATCGGCAATTTTCGCAATTCCGTCATAGATCTCCAGCTGATCCGAAAGCATGGAAAGCCTTGAGAAGGAAAGTCTGTCATATGCTTTGAGAGCGCTTTCAAGCCGTCTCATGTATGAAGAGGTGAGCTTTTCAAGAGCGTCGAAAAGAGCCTTGTCTGCTTCGGATAAATATCCGTCCTCATTTGGGAGTCCCGAGCGCAGCTTCCCCGAGACAACCGTATCTGAAAATGCACTTGTCTTGTAAAATAACCTGTCAAAAACATTAGGCTTTTCACCTGCGGGCTTGTCGGAAAAATTTACGATACCTGCAGAAACGGGACGCATCTCCGCATTGAAATTTATTGCAACAGTGACCGAGCGTATCTTCTTTGAAAATGCGTCTTTAAGCTCTGTGATATCACGCTTCATCTGAGCAAAATCTTCGCTGTCGCAGCGTCCTTTTATTATCTCAAAAAAGCTCACGAACGCCTCGGAGCGGATACACTTTCCAAGCTCTTCGGAAAGCCTGTCAAGCTCCTCCATGCAGGCGATATATGAATCAAGCATTTCGATCCTGTCGCCGAGAGCAGTGAAGCTGTCGGGAGAGCCGTTTCCGCCGCGGTTTTTCTCCTCCGTTTCAAGCAGCCTTTTAGCCGCATTGTGAAGTGCGGGGGACAGCTTCGGATTATTTATAACATCCTCAAGAGCGTCAAGGCGGTAGTTTATAACATCGGTGTCGGTGCACATCTCACGGAAGAGCTTCTGCACGTTCTGGGGATTTCTTCGGCATATCATTGAAGCCAGCGTATCTGTCATAAGGTCGTTCAGATAGGTGCAGGGAAACTTATCAGAAAGCTCTATTCTGCGGCGGTTTAGAGCCTCTCTTTTATCGGCGGTGGGATAGAGCAGGTCGGGAATATCGGGAAGGGGAGCGTTCTTTTCCATAATTACATTTCTTCTTTCTCTAAAGGTTTGACATAAAGAGTTCGGTTGTTTGTGAATATTACCATTCCGGGCTTAGCGCCTGCGGGCTTTTTTACGAATTTGGCGGGAACATAGTCCACAGGCACCTGAGCGGAATTTTTCGCGCTGCTGTGAGCGGCGGCAAGCCTTGCGGCATAATATATGGTTGTTTCGGGAACCTCTTTTCCCTCAGCTCTGATGATAACATGAGAGCCTGTGATATCCTTAGTGTGGAGCCAGATATCGGTCTTTTCGGCGGTTTTCAGAGTGAGGATATCATTCTGCTTGTTGTTTCTTCCCACAAGAACTGTGAAGCCGTCTGGAGATGTGAATTCCAGCGGCGGAGCAGGCTTGGGAGGCTTCTGCTTTCCCTTCTGCGCTCTGATATATCCCTGCTCCGCAAGCTCGGCTCTCAGCTCGTTCACGTCATTTTCGGTAACTGCCCTCGAAAGCGCATCGGAAACGCTTGCAATGTACAAAAGCTCTTCCTCGCCCTTTGCGATAAGTACCCTGAGACGCTTTTCGGCATTGTCCGCCTTGCGGTAGCCGGCATAATACTTCTGCATATTCTGCGACGGAGTGAGCATGGGGTCAAGCTCAACGGTAATTTCGCCGCCCTTTTCATCATAGAAATTCACGCAGGTAAATTCGTTCATTCCCTTTTTAAGAGCGTAAAGATTTGCGGAAATAAGGTCGCCCTTCAGCTTTAATTCCTCTCGCTCCTCGGATTCCTTCAGCTCAAGCTTCTGATTTTCCGTTCTTCGGAGGATCCTGTCATAGGTGTTGCCGAGAAGCCTGAAAAGGTCCTGATAACGCTGCTTCATTCTCGCCGCAAGATCACGCTCGGAGTAGAATTTGTCAAGAGTTTCGCAGGCGGTATTGCAGGGAATTGTTTTCATAAGCTCACCATACTGCAAAATATCCGTAAAGCAGAAATCCTTGAGTGTTCCGTCATTTTCGGAAACAATGGTGAATTTTTTATTTCCTCCGAAAAACTCATTTCTCGTGCTCATAATTTCTGCAATGATCCTGTTAACAGTATCATCATCGAAATCCTCGGAGGTAATGTCCCTGCCATCGCAGGCTCTCCATATCCACTCTCTTGCAAGAATGGGCGAAATGCCTTCGAAAACTGAAATAAGGCATTTGGCGGCTGATTTTCCCACGCAGGACTTAATGCGCTCACGCATATCCTTTTCATCGGCTATCAGGAAATTGAGCCTGTCCTCTCTCGGGGGAACGGTGTAGGTCATGGCAGGAAGAACAAGCCTTTCACGGCTCATGGCGTCATCCACACGCTTTAAGCTGTCGATAATTTTGCCGTTCCCGTCTATCACAATCAGATTTGAATATTTTCCCATAATTTCGCAGGCAAGGGTAACTGTAACCACATCGCCCAGCTCGTTCACCGTTTCAAAATCAAGGAATAAAATTCTCTCAAGCCCGTCCTGACGTATATCGAGCAGCTTGCCGCAGCCGAGACGTTTTCTGAGCAGCATACAGAACATGGGCGGCACCTTTGGATTTTCTATCTGCTGAGAGGTGATATGAATACGGGCAGAAGCGGCATTAACGCAGATAAGCAGCTTTGAGCTGCCCGTCCTTGTGCGAATGCCTAAAACGATCTCCTCCTTTGAGGGCTGATAAATTTTTTCAATCCTGCCTCCCACAAGAGGCATAAGCTCCTGCTTTACCGCAAGGAGAAATGCACCGTCAAGCGCCATTTATATCATATCCTTTCAAACTTTATTCATCAAAATATTTTCGTGAAATGTAAGCAATAAAAGCAGACAGGGGAATGTCTGTCAGAAGCGGACGAACAGCAGCGGGAAATCTGCTTGAGTTAATTGATAATATTACAAATATCATCAGGCAGCATATTGAACCGAAAGGCAGCATTTTCAGAAATCCAGGAAAGCTGAAAAATGCGTTTTTCACACCTTTTTCGGGAGCGCAGGAATACAGCCTTTGAATGACCGACAGAACTATTGTAATTGCTGCCGCCGCAAATGAAGCGAAAAGGCTGAAAAACGAGCCTGACAATAATAAATATGAAAAAAAAGATACGGCTCCAATGGCTGAAACACAAAGTGAGATAAGCAGTAAGATCACGCAGCCAAGCAGATATTTTTTATTCGTGAAAAACTTCAAAGCGTCACTGAGTTCGGGTGAAATACCGCCGAAACGGAGATAAAAGCAATATGTTAGCCCCGCAGTGACGGGAATATCAACTGCCGATAAAAAAGGGATTTTTGAAGAAAAAATTCTTGTCAGGATAAGAGCCGCACAGGGCAGTAAAAATGCTTCCGACAGAACGATCTGTTTATTCATCGGGTCACTTCTTTCTGTAAATAATTACCTCAAACTCTGCTTCCGTTTCAAGGCGATTCAGAGCGTTCACCCGCTCATGTCCCTCAATGCCCGTCTTGTAATAATAGGGGGTCATGGAGAAAAGGCTTTTTATATCCTCGTTATTGTCAATGAAAATTTTTCGGGAAATTTTCCTGATTTCCAAAAAATCAAAGCCCTCAATTTCATAATCTGCTGTTTCATTTTTGTAGGGCTTGTCATAGATTGCTTCTTTAAGGCTGAAAAGGTGATTTTCCCCGGGAATTGCCATAATAAGACAGCCGCCCTTTTTCAGCACTCTCAGATATTCCTCTCTGCAAAAGGGAGCGAACATGGTAACAAGCACATCTGCCGAACCGTCCGCCATGGGAATATGAAAAACGCTTGCCGCCGCAGTTTCGCAGCATATGTCACCCTTGAAGCGTCTTGCCGTTTTCGCACAGGCAAATTTTGAAATATCAACGGCGCATAGCCTTATATCTTCCGTTTTTTCTCTTACAGAGCGGTAAATCTCCTCTGTGTAATAGCCCTCGCCGCAGCCTGCGTCAAGGATAAGCTCTCCCGAAAAATATTCGGCAACAGTCCTGCTCATTTCCTCCGCAAGATGGGAATAATATCCCTTAGACAGAAATTCCGCCCTTGCATTGACCATCATTTTGTTGTCCCCGGGGAGCTTTGCGTTCATGTCCTTTGAGAGCAGAAGATTGACATATCCCTTTGCGGAAATGTCAAAGGAGTGGTTGTTTCTGCATTTATAGGAATGTTCTCCCCGCTCAAGTTCCGAACGGCATACGGGGCATATAAATCCGCTCATTTTATATCGGTTCCTTTCATTTTTTGTCACGATTTACCTCAGATAATATACCCCGCAGGGTCTGTGCAGCTTTTCGCCTCGGAAATAATTATATCGGGAAATTCCTTTGATAAAAGCTCCTTCATAATTCCGCAGAAAATTCTCTCCGTATGGAAATGTCCGCAGTCGATAATTGTAAAGCCGTCATTTGCCGAATCAATAAATGCGTCATGCTTGAAATCCCCCGAAATGAGCGCGTCCGCACCCTTTTTCTGAGCGAGCATTACAAAGCTGCCGCCCGAGCCTGAGCTTACGGCAATTTTTCGGATATCTCTGCCGCCGTCCGAAAATCTCACCGCAGAGCAGCCGAGAGCCGCCTTTGCCCTTTTCGCCGCTTCCTCGGGTGACAGGGGAGAATTAAGCTCGTATATCCTCCCCACCGATAGCCCCTCGCCCGTTTCCTCAAGAGGAACAGAGACTTCGGACAATCCGAGCGGCTCAGAAAGCAGATCATGAAGCCCCTTGTTCATTCCCAGAGGGGACATATCGAAAGGTGTGTGGGTGCATATGGCAGAAATTTCCCTCGATATCATTCTTCCCACAGGTGAGTCGGACATGACCGCCTTAAGGGGCGTGAATATAACGGGGTGATGGCTGATTATCAGCTCCGCATTTTCCGAAAAAGCCTCATCGATCACCTTGTTTGTAATGTCGAGTGCTGTGATTATTTTATGCACATACATATCGGGGTCGCCTGCAAGAAATCCGCTGTTGTCCCAGCCTTCCTGAGTTGAAAAGGGAATTATCCTGTCAATGTAATCATAAATATCCCGTATCGTTGTCATGCTTGAAACCTCCTTAAACCTGCCGTCCCGAGCCTGCTGCCGACGCTGCGGTGCAGAGAAGATTATATCTCACAATATCCCTGTATTCGGGCTTTGCCATGTAATAAACATACTGCTCGGCAAGGTCGGGGAAAATATTTCCCCTGCCCTCCAGCTTGAAATTCACAAAGCCCATTGGAGCGTATTGTGTGAAAATATCCTTGGGAGAAATGTGGAGTGGGGAATTTATGCGTGTAAAGGCGTTGTTTTTCATATGGGGGCATTGCCACTCGTCCACCTTTGCAGAACCGTTCCGTATTTTTTCAAGCTCTGCGGGATTGCAGTGCTCCAGCTGATATTTTCCGATGAATCTGTAATGCTCGCCTCTTCTCGGACAGTTCGGAACGCATACCGCATTGCAGAGAAACTCGCATTTTTCCTTGTGGGGAAGTTCATTCAGCACATCAAAATTATTATTGAAATTATAGTCAAGAACCACAAGGCTGTAATCCTTCTCAAGCTCCGCTTTCAGCTTGTTCACATCTGTTATCTGCTTGCAGGTGGAGCTTGTTATCTTCATTTTCGGGTGAGTTTTTCTGATATGCTCCTCAAGCAGCGGCGAAAAAACAATGACCTCGTTCATGCCGTTGTCGGCAATATCAAGAACCCTGTTGCATATTGGATCTGCAAGCTCCTTTTCAGTCAGAAGGGGATTTGTGAAGGTGAGACGGCAGGGAACGCCAAGCGCATTGAAGCGTCCGAGATATTGAGGAACCGCCCTTTCGACAGTGCTCATATCCATATATCCCGCCATGACACGTCCGCCGTTCCAGATAAGC
>JAGBFZ010000262.1 GCA_018110855.1 Oscillospiraceae bacterium | reverse complement strand
CTTTCTCCAGAGAGGATATGACCAGATAATCCACGATGCAGCTATCTGCCGCACCCATATCGTTCTTGCCATTGACCGTGCAGGAATCGTCGGGGAGGACGGGGAGACACATCAGGGACTTTTCGATGTTCCCATGCTGACGGGAATACCGAATATAACTGTTTTTTCTCCCTCGGACTACAGCGAGCTGAGGCTTTGCCTGCGAAAGGCGATATACGATACTCCCTCAGTTGCAGCGGTAAGATATCCCAGAGGTTCCGAAAGCGGAAATGTTAATATGAAGCTTGATGAGGATAATATGCTCTGCTTTGAAAATAACGGCGGAAGCGTTCTTGCAGTGGGTTACGGCAGAACTGGTGCCGCTGTTGCGGAAACGGTAAGGGAAAGCGGTTTATCTGCCGATGTTCTCAAGCTTGTGAGAATTTTTCCTCTTGAAAATTATATAATTGACATTTGCATGAATTACGAAAAGATCATCATATTTGAGGAATCCCTGCGAAGCGGCGGAATAGGGGAGCATATTGCTGCCGCATTGTCCGAAAGAGGACATAAGGGACAGGTTAAAATAAACGCTGTCAGAGGCTTTGTCAAGCAGGCAAAAACAGAAAGCGTTCTCGGACGCTTCTGTCTTGACAGGGTCGGAATAGAGAAAAAAATATCGGAGCTTATCCGATCGGAGTAAGGTGAGAAGGTCATGCGGCTTGATATATATCTTTCAGAAAACGGATTTGTAAAAAGCCGTGAGACGGCAAAGAGAATGATCTCCGAGGGCGGTGTGTCCGTAAACGGGAGCATTGTTACAAAGCCCTCAAAGGAGGTCTGCGAAAGCGATGATATCAGGCTGTGCGCTCCTCTTCCGAAATATGTGGGCAGGGGAGGCTTCAAGCTTGAAAAGGCTCTTGAATGCTTCGGTCTGTCTGTGAGCGGGCTTGTCTGCATGGATATAGGTGCTTCAACGGGCGGATTTACCGATTGTATGCTCCAGAATGGTGCAGAGTTTGTGTATGCGGTGGATGTGGGACACGGTCAGCTTGATGAAAAGCTGAAAAGCTCACCTCAGGTCAGGAATATGGAGGGAGTAAACATCAAAGACGTTTCTCTGTCAGATTTTGACAAGGAAATCCGGTTTATTTCCGTTGATGTGTCCTTTATCTCACTAAAAAAGGTCATTCCGAAGATATATGAGCTGCTTTCGGAAAACGGCAGTGCGGTAATGCTTGTCAAGCCTCAGTTTGAATGTGGCAGAGCGGATATCGGCAAAAACGGCATTGTCCGTTCCGAAAAGGTGCACAGGGCGGTGCTTGGCGATATTATTTCTTTCTGCAATTCAAGCGGACTTTCCGTAATCGGAGCGGATCATTCCCCCATTCAGGGAGGAGACGGCAACATCGAATACCTGATCTGTGCGGAGAAAAGCGGCAGAACGGCAAAGCCTATAGATTGTGCGCAGATCACTGCAGCGACTCATCAGAGCTTCAAGAAAGCGTGAATAGTATGAAAACTGTGATATACCCGAATTTTTCAAAAAAGAACGCATATGAGACCACGGGAAAGGTATGCTCAATGCTCCACAACATGGGCTTTGAGATAGCATGCTCAGATGATCTCAGGGAGCGTTTTCCTGTGAAAAAATACGTAAAATTCAGCCCCATAAAAGAAGCTGTGGAGGACTGCGACCTTATTATTGCAGTGGGCGGAGACGGCACTATTCTTGAGGCATCGGCATATGCTGCGGAGGCGGACAAGCTGCTGCTTGGAATAAATACGGGACGTCTTGGCTTCATGGCTTCAATGGAGCCTGACGAGCTGTATAATCTTTCAAGGCTTATGAGCGGAGATTACACGGTTGAAAACCGAATGATGCTTGACTGCGAATTTATTGGCGGCGGAAAAAGCGAACGCTTTACTGCACTGAATGATATTGTTATTTCCAGTCAGTTCGGACGGCTTTCGGATTATTTCGTTTCAATAAACGGAAATACTGTCAGCACCATTCGTGCGGACGGTGTGATCTTTTCCACACCCACAGGCTCAACTGCTTACGCTCTGTCTGCAGGAGGACCCATCCTTGAGCCGGGGCTTGAGTGTATTCAGATGACTCCCGTATGTCCTCATTCCCTTGTTTCACGAACAATGCTTTTTTCAACGGATAAGGCTCTTGAGGTTTCTTTCAGTTCGAGAGACAATACTCCGCTGTATCTGAGCATTGACGGGCAGATCTGTGAGAGCGCAGAAAAGGACGACAGGCTGATTATAACCCGTTCTCAGAAATTTTTGCGGCTTATCGACATTCAGGGTAATTCCTTCTTTAATGCCGTAAACAAAAAGCTCCTGAATCCTATTAAGGATATGTAAAAAAGGAAGTGTTATCCGAATGACAAAGTCTCAGAGACATGAAAAAATTCTTGAGATAATAAAATGCAGCTCTGTGGAAACTCAGGAAATGCTTCGTGAAAGGCTTCTTGAGGACGGGATAGACGTCACTCAGGCGACCCTTTCCCGTGATATAAAGGAGCTTGGACTGATAAAAAAGCAGGATCGTTATTTTGTTCCTCAGAAAAGCACTGCCGAGATACCTGCACTTATCAGGGAATCGGTAAATTCCATAGATCATGCTATGAATATGGTTGTGTTCAAGTGCCATTCGGGAATGGCTATGGCTGCCTGTGCAATGTTTGACAAGCTTGGTTACAGCGGAGTTGTGGGAACATTGGCGGGAGACGATACCATTTTCATTGT
>JAGBFZ010000261.1 GCA_018110855.1 Oscillospiraceae bacterium | reverse complement strand
GAAATGTACGCGATCTTATCTCGGAGCGCTTCGAGATCAATATCCTTGATGTTATAATTATTCAGTAAGATCTCGCCCTTTTCAGCCTGATAGAAATTCATCAGCAGCTTTACAAGGGTAGTTTTGCCCGAACCGCTTTCACCAACAAGTGCAATTTTTTCTCCCTGTTTAATATTAAGGTTTATCCCGTTCAGAACAAGCTGCCTTGTACCGTAGCGAAAATCAATGTTCTGAATCTGAATGTCACCCTTAAGAGTCTTAGTAACGATTTTCTGCACCTCTGTATTCTCTGCGTCCATATTGAGAATTTCGCCAAGACGTTCCGCCGCAACAATTGCAGTCTGCATCATAGGCTGGAGATTGATAAGGTTTTTAACGGGAGTAAGAAAATATCCAAGCAGAGCATTGAATGTAATCAGCTCGCCAAGCGTTATCTCGCCCTTTATGACCTTGTATGCACCGAGCCAAAGGATTGCCGCACCGCCTACCATTGAAAGAAAAACGCTTAACGAGCCGGAAAGGTTATTGAGCCAGCCATTCTTGAAAATGCTTCGCATAAACTTAACGAATTTCTTTTCCGTTTCAATTCCTGCGCTTCTTTCGGCGTTGTAGGACTTTACTGTTTCGATGCCGTTGAGTGATTCCACAAGATAAGACGTAAGCTGCGAGTTATACTCCATGACCTTGCGGTTGATGTTTTTCAGCGGCTTGTTGAATGCAAAGACGATTACTGCGTAAAGTATAACAATGATAAATGCAATGCCGAACATAGACGAGTTCTGCATATACAGAATAATGCCGCCGATAATCGCCATAAGAGTGTCGATCATTATCGTGAGGGTCGCACCCGAAATCGCATCACGAACCTTTGAAGCATCGGTGAAACGTGATACGATCTCTCCCACCTTTCTGCTGCCGAAAAAGTTCATAGGCAGCTTTAAAACGTGTCGGTAATATCCAAGAATGAGAGAAATGTCAAGCCGCTGGCTGAGATACAGCATCATATGAGAGCGAAAAGCACCCAAAAGCGTTTGGAAAAGGTAAAGCAGTATCACGCCGACCGAAACAACGTGCAAAGTTTTTTCAAGTCCGTTCGGCACAATATCGTCCATCATGACCTTGAAATAAAAGGACGCACCCACACCGAGAATTGTGTACACAAGTGATGCAAGGAAAATATCAAACAGCAGTTTTTTCTGTGGCAGGAGCAGTTTGAAAAAGCGTGAAAGTGTGCTTTCCGTTTCATCACCCTTTTCAAACCGTTCCGATGGAACGAGAAGAATTAGAATTCCTGTCCACTGCTTGAAAAAATCCTCGGGAGTGTATTTTACAATTCCCTTTGTGGGGTCTGCAACAATGACCAGCTTTTTTGAGATCTTATGTATAACCACATAATGCAACAGCGCCCCGTCCACGATCACATGAGCGATCGCAGGCAGGGGGAACTCGCTGAAAAAAGCATTTTGGTCGCCCTGTACGGCTTTGGCGGTAAAGCCGAGCTTTTCGGCAGCTTTTATCATTCCTGCGGCATTTGTGCCCTGCTTGTCTGTCCCCG
>JAGBFZ010000260.1 GCA_018110855.1 Oscillospiraceae bacterium | reverse complement strand
AGCGCAGACGTTATAATCCCGATACAGCTTTTTCGGTGTGCCTGCAAGATAGTCCCGAAAAAACTGAGGCACGGATTTTTCCGCAGGTCCCGCAATGACTGTATCGCAGTGCTCTGCCGCTTCCTCGGGCAATGCAGTTGCATGATATCCTCCGCAGACCACATAGCTCCCTCTTCTGCGAAATTCGGTGCAGTGCTTGTAAGCGGAAAGAGCGGACGAGGTCTCAAATGAAAGCATTACTATATCATATTTTTCCTTGTCATGATCCACACGCTGGGAATTTTCGTCAATAACATCTATTTTCTCAAAGACTCCCTCGGGGATAAGAGAATATAACACTGCAAGGGTAAGAGAGGGGTAGGACAGCAGCTCCGAAAATCTTCCTCGGTAGCATAATTCTTTTTCGTTCCAGACATGAACAAGCAGCAGCTTCATTCAGGTTTCTCCCATTCGTTTTTTGGAAAAATTTTGTATCTCTGTCAAAAATATTATATCATATATGATCCGTCTTTGCAATAGATACCAATTAGTTTCAAGGATAAAAATGCAGAGCGGTGCCTGTTGGCAGTGACATATGTCATTCGATACGGTGTTTCGCTTTTGCAATTGCCCGGTATTGACATACGTTTACTTGTTGGGTATAATAAAATAAACAATGTACATCAAGCTTTTTTTTACCGATGAGGATACAAGAGAAAAAGTCTGCGATATTTCCAAGCCTTGAATAATGCAGATCTGCATTTCACAGCGGAAAATTGCATTTCACATACCAAAGCCTTGAATCTCCGTATCAATGCTGATATAATCATGATATCAACAGAAAAGGAGATTTATCATGAACACGATCTTACTTATTTTACTATGCATTTTTGAAGCAGCCTTCGCATTCACAGCCATCAGCCGCAGAGCGGATAAAAAGGGATGGCAGACAGGCAGACTTATCTGCAATGCAGGTCAGCTGGGCTTATACCTTATAATGCTCATCGCCCCGGGGATAGATATGAGTTTCCGCTTTATGGGACTGTTTATCCTGCTGCTGCTTCGTATTATCATCGCTTTTATCGGTATGATGATGATCAAACACAAGGAGGAAAAAAGCAAGCATCCCGCAGCGATGATACTCAGCGCACTGCTTTCGGTCGTACTTATATCGGTCAGTCTGATACCCTCATTCATCATTGCCGATTACAGCGGACTGCCTATCTCGGGAGAATACGAGGTTGCGGAAGCAAATGCTATTCTCATTGATGAAAACAGAGCAGAAGAATTTGAATCGGACGGTTCAAAGCGTGAGGTGCCGATTTATTTCTACTACCCTGAAAATGCCGCAGAGGGTGAAAAATTTCCCCTTGTTATCTTCTCACACGGCGCATTCGGATATTATGAGAGCAATTATTCCACATATGCAGAGCTTGCGTCCAACGGATATGTGGTCATCAGCACAGAGCACCCATATCATTCGCTTTTTACAACGGATACAAGCGGAAATACCATAACCGCCGACCCTTCATTCCTGAACGGTGTTATGGCAATAAATACAGAGGACGTTTCCGAGGAGACTATATTTGAGTTATCCTCCCAATGGCTGAAGCTCCGCTGCGATGATATCAATTTTGTCATAGATTCCGTCAAGTCGGCAACAGGCTCAGATGCGCTTCCCGAATATTGGTATGCTGATGAGGGACAGCATGATAACATTGTTACAGCATTGTCTATGACAGATGCGAACAAAATAGGCGTTATGGGGCATTCCCTCGGCGGCGCCGCAGCGGTATCAATGGGCAGAACAAGAAGCGACATAAGCGCAGTGATTGACCTTGACGGAACAATGCTCGGAGAGGTCATCGGCGTTGAAAATGAACGTGATATCGTTAATGACGAGCCTTACACAGTTCCTCTCTTATCCTTTGATAACGAGGAGCATCATTTCTCTGCCGAAGCCGCAAGAAAAGAAGATATGCCTTATGCAAACAATATCGTTCATGACAATGCCGTATGCGGTTACAGGACATACATTCCGGGAACAGGTCACATGAATTATACAGACCTGCCTATGTTTGCTCCGCCCCTTGCAGAAATGCTGGGAACAGGCACAGTGGACGCTTCAGAATGTATGATGACAGTAAACAGGATAACACTTGAATTTTTCGACAGCTTTCTGAAAGAAAAGGGTGAATTTATTGTACAGGAATGTATCGACATATCATAATATGGACGTTAAGATAAGCAGAATACCCGAGGATGAAAAAGAACTTGTGGATATACGCTGTTATAATGAAACGGACTCCGTAAGGGAGATAGCCGCCTTTGTAAGGTCAAGACAGGGACAGCTTTCGGGAACGCTTGAGGGCAGGCAGTACGGTATATCCGTTTCGGAAATAATGTACATCGAGTCGGTGGACAACAGGACATTTATCTACACATCATCAAAGGTTTACGAATCCAAGCAAAGGATATACGAGCTGGAGGGTATTCTAAAGCCCAAGCATTTTTTGCGGGTATCCAAGGCAGCCCTTGTAAATCTGATGAAAATAAGCTCTGTAAAGCCTGCGCTGGGCGGACGCTTCAGCGCAGTGCTTACCAACGGCGAGGAAATAATTATTTCACGGAAGTATGTGTCTGACCTGAAAAACACTTTGAGGGGGGATGAAGCATGAGCTTTAAAGAACATCTTAAATCTGTGATGTCTTTGTATTTTGTTATTGTAACGCTTATTAATGCGGCAACATTTATTCTCGGAGAGATTTTCCGTCCCGATGAACGCTTCGGATATGACGCTTTTCTTTCACCCCTTATATATGCGGCGATCGCCCTTGTACCAATGCTTTGTATGTACTCAAAAAAAGAGCTTAGCTTAAAGCAGCATATTGTAAGAGAACTGCTGCAGCTTATCTCTATCGAGGTCATGCTCATAGGCTTCGGACTTGGGGCAAAATGTCTTGCTCCCGAAAATATTGCTCTTACAGCAAGCTTTGCTCTTTCTGTACTTATTATTTTTGTCCTTGTATATGTGATAGCATTGCTGCTTGATATGAGACTTGCAAGGAAGCTCAATTCCGATCTGAAAGCATTTCAGAACAGGATCTCGGAGATGTCGGAATAAACAGGTCGCTTTAATTTAAGATCCTGCTAAATAAACTTGACTTATTTTTATTTCTGAGTATAATGGAATAGATCGGATAGTACAACTTTGGGTATGAAAGCATCTGCGATGACAATACAGCTCTAAATATTTTGGAGGATCAACAATGAAAAAAATATATCTGTACGGAATGATAATCGTTTCAAACAGCTTTCGTCTGAAAGAATTTCTGAGACCTGACGAGTATTCGGAAATTGAGGAAAGCTATCGTTTTCCCGGCGGAGAAACGGGCACCTGTGCAACGGTGCTTT
>JAGBFZ010000259.1 GCA_018110855.1 Oscillospiraceae bacterium | reverse complement strand
GGTCGATCGCATAGCGCATATCGTGACCCTTGCGGTCGGTAACGTAAGTGATCAAGGATTCGGGCTTGCCCAGCTCCTTGCAAATGATCTTTACAATGTCAATGTTCTTCATCTCGTTGTGACCGCCGATGTTGTAGACCTCACCCACTCTGCCATTGTGGATAATAAGGTCGATAGCCTTGCAGTGATCCTCAACATAAAGCCAGTCACGGACGTTCTCTCCCTTGCCGTAAACGGGGAGGGGCTTGTCATTCAGCGCATTTGCTATCATAAGAGGAATGAGCTTCTCGGGGAAATGATAGGGACCGTAGTTATTTGAGCATCTTGAAATTGTAACAGGCAGACCGAAGGTGCGGTGATAAGCCATTACAAGCAGGTCTGCGGATGCCTTTGAAGCGGAATAGGGGCTTGATGTATGGATAGGAGTTTCCTCGGTGAAGAAAAGGTCGGGTCTGTCAAGGGGCAGATCGCCGTATACCTCGTCTGTGGAAACCTGATGATAACGCTTTATGCCGTACTTGCGGCAGGCGTCCATCATTACCTGTGTGCCGAGGATATTTGTCTCAAGGAAAACGGAGGGGTTTTCGATAGAGCGGTCAACATGGCTCTCAGCGGCGAAGTTCACCACCATGTCGGGATGCTCTTCTTCAAAGAGCTTGTTAACAGCCTCTC
Organism: Oscillospiraceae bacterium; assembly: GCA_018110855.1. Lineage (GTDB taxonomy): Bacteria > Bacillota > Clostridia > Oscillospirales > Ruminococcaceae > Huintestinicola. The sequence goes on along the minus strand of JAGBFZ010000259.1, from coordinate 7,417 downwards.
TGTCGGTGATGGAAGCCTTTACGAATCTGAAATTGGGGTTGTCCATTACAGATTTAAGAGTGGAAAGATTGCCCGCATAGGTAAGGCAGTCAAGACAGATAATTCTGTAATCGGGGTACTTGTTTAACATATGGAATACGAAATTTGAGCCGATGAAGCCTGCTCCGCCTGTAACGATAATAGTCATAGTATTAAATTCCTTTCTGATAATTATTCCTTGTAATTGTCCATAAAGCATTTTAGAGCGTCCTGCCATGGTCTGAACTCGTCACCCACGGTAACTCTGAACATTCCGTTATCAAGAGCGGAATATTTGGGTCTGTCCGCAGCATCGGGGTGAGCTTCGGCATATTCCTCGGAGGTGCATGGAGCCACATCTGCATCAATGCCTGCAGCCTTAACTATCTCTGCCGCAAAATCATACCATGAGCACTCTCCTGTGCCTGTGCCGTGATAAATGCCGTATTCCTCCGTATCAAGGAGCTTTATGAGATGATGAGCAAGATCCGCCGCATTGGTGGGATTTCCTCGCTGATCATTAACGACTGTCAGCTTTCCGAATTTCCTTGCAGCGTTCATAATGGTCTTGACGAAATTCTTGCCAAAGTAGCCGTAAAGCCACGCGGTTCTTACAATGAAATATCTTGAGCAGAAGTCCCTTACATACTGCTCGCCCAGATATTTGGTGCTGCCGTAAGCGCTGAGAGGTGCGGGAGTGTCGCACTCGGTCCGGGGGATATTTCCGTTTCCGGGGAAAACATAGTCTGTGGAAACATGAATGAGCTTTGCGCCGATTTCCTCGCAGGCAATGGCAAGATTGCGGGGACCTATGGCATTGACCCTGAAAGCGTCGTCCCTGTGAGCCTCGCAGCCGTCAACATTGGTGTAAGCGGCGCAGTTTATGACAGCGTCATATTTTTCCTTTTCAAAAAAGGCTTTTACCGCCTTTATATCGGTAATATCCAGCTCGTCAACGTCAATTGAGCGGACTTCGTTTGACTGCTTCAGTATTTCGGGGGTCCCAAGCTCGGTGAAGCCCCTTTCAAAGCATTTATAAAGCTCTGTGCCAAGCTGTCCCTTTCCGCCTGTAATGAGAATTTTCACAATGCAGATCCTCCCTTTTATTTATAGAATTCCTTTATGCATTCGCATACATAGTCCACATTTTCTTCGGTAAGACCGTACCACATTGGCAGACGAAGCAGACGCTCGCTTTCCCTTGTGGTGTAAACGTCCTCGCCGCTGAATCTGCCGAATTTTCTTCCCGCAGGAGAGGAATGGAGCGGGATATAATGGAATACGGAGCCGACTCCCTTTTCTTTAAGAAAAGCGATAAGATGTGAACGCTCCTCAATATCCTTGGCTTTGATATAGAACATATGAGCGTTATGCTTGCAGTATTCGGGAACAAAGGGCAGACCGATCTTACCCTCATCCCTCAGCTCCGAAAGGTTGGCAAAATACCTGTTCCAGCAGCTCAGCCTCTGCTCGTTCACCTTGTCCGCCTCTTCCAGCTGAGCGTAAAGATAAGCGGCATTAAGCTCGCTCGGAAGATATGAGGAGCCGTAATCCACCCATGTATATTTATCTATCTGACCGCGGTAGAATTTGGAACGGTCTGTTCCCTTTTCACGGATGATCTCAGCCTTTTCGATCATGTCGCTGCTGTTGATGAGCAGTGCGCCGCCCTCACCCATTGAATAATTCTTTGTCTCGTGGAAGCTGAGACAGCCGAAATCTCCGAAGGTACCCAGAGCCTTGCCCTTGTATTCGGACATAATACCCTGAGCTGTGTCCTCAACGACCTTGAGATCATATCTGCGGGCAATATCCATGATCTCGTCCATTTCGCAGCCCACTCCTGCATAATGGACGGGAGCAATTGCCCTTGTTTTAGAGGTGATCGCCGCCTCGATAAGCTTTTCATCAATATTCATGGTGTCGGGACGGACATCAACAAAAACTATCCTTGCCCCCCTCAGCACAAAAGCGTCAGCAGTGGAAACAAAGGTGTAAGAAGGCATAATGACCTCATCGCCGGGCTTTATATCTGCAAGGATAGCCGCCATTTCCAATGCGTGGGTGCAGGAGGTAGTGAGAAGAGTGCCCTCAGTGCCTGTTTTCTCAGTGATCCACCTGCTGCATTTTTTTGTAAACTCACCGTCACCGCATATCTTTCTGCTGTCAATGGCAGCAGAGATATACTCCTTTTCCCTTCCCACAAAGGGCGGAACATTGAAAGATATCATAGAAAAACTCCTTTTCAGCTTGGCAGATACGTTCCGAAAAATGCCCAGCCGTTAAAAATCACCATAACGCCGCACAGCGCTGCGGTAACAGCTCTCTGCACCCGTATATTCTTTATTTTTCCAAACAGCTCCGAATATGCCAGTCCGAAGAAAAGAGCAAGTCCGGGCATCATGGAATAAATATATCTGCCCTGCGCCTGATAATCGTTTGCATAGCTGTACACGATACTGAGCACAACGGGTATCACCATTGAACCTATCAGGCATACATAAAAAATAATATATCTGTATTCCTTAATGATATTCTCACGGGTGATATTCTTAATGTTTCTGACAATGATATAAACCATGATCCCCGCCATGCCGCATAAAAGCAGGAAATATCCTCTTGTGACAACAGGATGAACGGGATAAGCCATATATCCGAAAACGCCGATAAAGCTTTTGTAAACAGTTCTGAGCCAGCCCATGCCGAAAAGCATATCCCATAATGGGATACCCTGAGCACGAATGGTCAAAGCTCTTCTGACAGAGGGCTTCAGGGACTCCATGGCATACAGCTCGCCGTATTCTGAGGTCACTTTAAAGCCCAGCAGGTCCCCGAACACCACATACTGCCGTACAAAGGGAAATGCAATTACTGCAAGAGCGATCCCCGAAATAAGCAATCCCTGTTTAAATAGTCTTTTTCTGTCGTCCTTGTTTATTATGATATAGCTAAGCAGCATAATAACGCTCATAAGCACCCAGCCATAGCTGTTGTAATAGGATATGCCGCATATGCCGATACCCAGCGCCATTATCACCGACAACGAGGAATGCCAGCCTTCCTTTATAATAAGGACCCATGAATACAATATCATCGCCGCACCGCAGAGAGCGCAGATATCGTTGTTAATATAGCTGCACAGGAAGCAGAACTGGGGCATCAGAGCCACAAAAGCTATCATTATCCGGTGAAAGGGCTTTTTTATCATGAGCTTTGAGAGCTTCATCAGAAAAAGCAGACATACCGAGCCGCATATCACGCTGCCGAAACGGGAGGCAACTACAAGAGCATAATCATCGCTTGTAAAAAGGCTCACCAGCTTCATGGGGATATACCCGAGAAAATTGCACATCATGGTGGGCATCTGAGCATAGCTGAAGCCCCATGGATTATCGGTGGTCTCAGCTCCCACGGGCAGACGGTTGTTTTCAAAAATGAATTTTGACACCGAATACCTCATATACTCATCGGGAGCATAATTATAAGGCTTTGTGCAGGACCAGACAAAGAAATATCCGCTGCACAGGAGCCAGAATACAAGCTCCCCGAAGCTCAGCCTGTCCTCTCTTTCGGGTAGACTGCGCCATATCCCGTATGCCGCAAGAGCTATCAGAAAAACAAGCTCTGTCAGCAGGATATCGTTAATGCTCAGAGAGACCGTTCTCTCTGCCCGCAGACCCTCAAGCTGAAAATCCCCGTCAATATCAAAACGCAGTGCGCCGCATTTTATTCCGCCAAGCTCAAATCCCAGACTGCCGCCGCCTGCAGGTATAAAGTCAACAAAGGATCTTTCCTCGCTGAAATCGCCGCCTGTCATGTAGTATAGCTGCACTCTGATATCCTGTGCCGCAGGCTCGCCCAGCTTCAGCTCAATATGACCGATACAGGAATCCACATTGCGGAAAATAAGCTGAGGATCCTCGCCCGTTATGGTGAAATTACCGTTTTCATCAGCAGAATATGACAGAAGCTCCGTCTCATATCCTCCCGAAGGATACAGCAGGATATCCCCCCCCATAACGAACCTCTGCACAAGAAATACAGAAACATTGAGCAGTAAGGACAGAACCACCGAAGCGCATATCAGTGTCAGAAATGAAAGTTTCTTTTTTTGCGGAGAATTATTCATCAGATCAGTTCCTTAAAAATCATTTCTTCTTATCAGTATCTTACCTTGCCCTCGGCAACCTTTTTCAAATGCTGACCGTAGGTGGATTTGCCGTATCTTTCGGCGGATTCAAGAAGCTTTTCTCTTGTTATCCAGCCGTTCTTGTAAGCGATCTCCTCAACGGCAGAGATCTGGATCCCCTGCCTTTTTTCGATCATCTGAACGAACTGACCCGCCTCGATCAGGCTGTCCATAGTGCCTGTGTCGAGCCATGCAAAGCCTCTTCCCAGAAGCTGAACATCAAGATCTCCTTTTTCAAGGAAAACCCTGTTCAGATCGGTGATCTCAAGCTCTCCTCTTGCAGAGGGCTTCATCTGCTTTGCTATCTCAACAACTCTGTTATCATAGAAATAAAGTCCCGTTATGGCATAATTCGACTTAGGCTCCTTGGGCTTTTCCTCAACGGAGATCACCTTGCCGTCATTGTCAAATTCCACCACGCCGAAACGCTCGGGATCCTCTACATAATAGCCGAAAACACTTGCTCTGTGATTTTTCTCTGCATTTTCCACAGCATTTCTGAGAATTTTTGAAAAGCCGTTGCCATAAAAAATATTATCTCCCAGAACCATAGCGCAGCAGTCGTCCCCGATAAATTCCTCACCGAGTATAAATGCCTGAGCCAGTCCGTCGGGAGAGGGCTGAACCTTATAGCTGAGCTTTATGCCATAGCTTGAACCGTCACCTAAGAGCTTCTCAAAGTTGGGAAGATCCTGGGGTGTGGATATGATGAGAATATCCCTTATCCCCGCAAGCATAAGAGTGGAAAGAGGATAATATATCATAGGCTTGTCGTAAATGGGAAGAAGCTGCTTTGATGTTATCATGGTAAGGGGATAAAGTCTTGTTCCCGAACCTCCTGCAAGAATAATACCTTTCATAAACTATACTTCCTTTCATTTAGCAAAATATGAGCTGCCCCGCAGCCGCAGAAAAATTCTGCTTTAAAAATCCGTATTTAATGAGCCTTGCCGCTCTCACCGGCTTTGAATGACTCGGAATGTCAATGTATGTCTCAAGGATATGCCTTTTGTCCTCACTGAGCAGAGACTTATAACATTCACAGAAGCTTTTCGCCTGACGGTAGGTCATGTCTATCCGTTCCCTTGTGCGCTGCCTGTCCCTTATCATCCTGACAGCACCCGCAAGATTCCGGTTATTGACCGCACCCAGCTGATTCCCCCCGTGCTGACGGTATTTTATGAGAGGCTTATCCACAAAGCCGATATGCCCGAATGCCGCAGCAGCAAGCCCCGCCCACCAGTCATGCATGAGCATTGCCTCGGGAGGAGCATACTTTATAATATCAGCAAGCGCTCTGTTCATCATCACAGTGCAGCCTGTTATATTGTTCTGACAAAGGAGTCTGTTCAGACTTTTATATTTCGGATCGATCCCCTGATACTTTGTAAAGCCGGGAGCAAGCTGCTCAAGAGCTTCATTTACGATCTCAAGCTCACCATGCACCAGAAACGGGAGATCTCCGTATTTCTCCTCCATAGCTTTCATTTTTTCGCGGGTAAGTCTTATTTTATCGGGAAGCCAATAATCATCCTGATCGGAGAAGAAAATGTAGTCCGCATTGCATTCTCTGAGCATCCTCATAAAATTTGCACATGCCGAGCCTGTGGGGACTTCATTTCTTACCGCTGTTATTTTTCCGCTGTAATCACTTGCATATTCCTCAGCTATGGCGAAGGAATTGTCAGACGAACCGTCATCGCATATATACAGATGCCAGTCTGTATCGGACTGTGCAAGGATCGACTCTATCTGACAGGAAAGATACCTCTCTCCGTTGCAAACAGCCATCAGTATCTGAGTCATGCTTTTCACCGCCCGCGCATTTACATAATATATTTAATTATATCATTTTAAGGTACGAATGTCAACATATTATCATAAAAAACATTAATTATAAGTGTAATGCGAGACTTGCGATCAAGAGCAGCAAAATTCTTCCTGATTATGAGATCAAAGCTCACAAATATTATTGACAAAAAAGCTGTTTTTTTATATAATTAAAAGAAAAGATGATTTATATATATCCCCGGATCACAACAGAAAGGAGAAAAAATGTCAGCGACTTTACTGGTGCTTGCCGCAGGTTTAGGGACCCGATTCAAGGGCGGGATAAAGCAGCTTACAAGTGTCGGATATTCAGGAGAGCTTCTCATGGAATATTCCGTTTATGACGCTGTTCAGGCAGGTTTTGACAGGGCAGTGTTCGTTATCAGGAAGGATATCGAACAGCTGTTCAGAGATAAGATAGGAAACAAGATCTCAAAATATATCAAGGTCGAGTATTGCTTTCAGGATATAAACGACCTTCCATGCGGGTTCAGCTGTCCTGACGGGAGATCCAAGCCATGGGGCACTGTTCATGCTGTCCTTTCGGCAAAAGACCTGCTCACCGAGCCTTTTCTCATTATAAACGCAGACGACTATTACGGGAAAGACTCTTACAGATCAATTTTTGATTTCCTCACCTCAGAAAAGAACAGCAGCGCTATCTGCATGGGAGGCTTCGTCCTTGAAAACACTCTGAGCCCAACAGGTACGGTAACAAGAGGGATATGTACCGCCAACGAACAAGGATTTCTGTCATCAGTTATGGAAACATACAAATTATCCCGCAGCAGTGACGGAAAAATATGCGGTGAAAAAAACGGTAAGTCTGCGGAAATTGACGGCAGCTCCATTGTATCCATGAATATGTGGGGCTGTTCCCGGGCTGTAACTGTTGGACTGAGCGAATGCTTCAGGAGCTTTCTGGAACGCTCATCGGCAAACGGCACGATGAGCACTGCAGAATATGCCCTTCCTTCAGCGTTTGATGAACTGATACGAAATGGTGATATCTCTGTAAAGGTCCTCCCCACAAAGGACAAATGGTATGGTATGACTTATATGGACGATCTGCCGCAGGTGAGAGCTGCTTTTGCTGAGATGGTCTCCGCAGGAAAGTATCCCGCAGAGCTTTTTAAGAATAAGGATCTCTCACATTTTTGAACTGTTTTCAGTAAACGAGCATAGTGCTGATCTGCCCTTAAATCTTTTTATATGAGTATGTGCATATTTTCAGACAGCGCTTTTCTTCAATTTTGCAGAAAAGCTTCTTTCGGACTGTGTTATCATATTTATACAAACAGCGAAAGGATATGATAAAATGTACGCACCATATGTTATTGAAAAAAAGGGAAACAGCGAGCGCTCCTATGATATTTACTC
>JAGBFZ010000258.1 GCA_018110855.1 Oscillospiraceae bacterium | reverse complement strand
TGGGGTTCCATCTTCTTGTCTGGTGTCCGAAGTGTACGCCTGCTTCAAGAAGCTGCTTCATTGATACTACGCCCATTTTTAATTTCCTCCCGGTTAATAAAAATATAAATTTTTCCTCCGCCGTGCTTAGCTTGACTGTAATCCCGCATTATGCGGAACACCGACAGTCAAAAACACAACGTGCGAATTGCTTTAATATTATACCATGTTTCCCCTTATTTTGCAATAGGTATTTTCAACTTAATCAAACAAATCGTCATGTTCATCTTTATGCATTTTATACAAATCGTCATCTCTGACCTTTACAAGGACAGTATCCATTCCGATTTTTTCAATATCCGAGCATGAGATAACAACATTGTCATCTCTGCCCAAAAGCCCCATTATGCGAGGTCTGCCGTAGATTATAAGGGACAGTATTTTCCCCGTCCTTGCGTCGATCTCCATATCGTCAATATAGCCGATGCGTCCGCCTGTGGATGTGCTGATGACCTCCTTGTTTCTGAGTTCGGAAAATGTGCATTTCATAATTATGACCATTCCTTTCTTGAGAGTTTTGTGTTTTCCGTAAGGAAATCTTTGTCGGCAGACAAAGAAACAAAACTCGGTTTGAAAATCTTTGATTTTCAAACTTACCGCCTCCAAAAATAATAAACCGCCTCATACAAATATATGAAGCGGCATTATGTATCATTCCGAATCGGCAGACTCTTTTTTGATCCTGAAAATAATTCTGAAAATCCCTGCTAACAGCTTCGGACTCTTCACCACTACCATTTTCATAAAAGCACCTCCCGAATAGATATATCTTATAATATTCAGAAAATGCTTTTTTGACACACTATTTTTCAAGAATTATCAGAATTTTTCCGCTTCTGACCGTTATTTCCGCAGAACCGCCCGAAAATTCGTTGCTGACGCCCAGTGGAAATTCCGATGTAAGCGTAATATCTCCGCTGTATTTAAGACCGCCGACGGTAATTTCCGAGCGTTCCGTAAAGGAAAACAGCGAAACATATTTATATCCATCGTTATATAGGCTGACTTTTCCCACACCGCATATTCTCATGATAAAGCCGTTTCCGTGAAGAATGCCCTCTCCGCCATGGCTTTCAATATATGCAAGAGTCTGGATTGAAGCGAAGGTATGCCCCATTCTTCCCCCATCTGCGCCAAAAATATTGATAACATTCATATGCCCCTCAAATGCGGTTTTTACAGCCATCATCAGATCTGTGTCGTCCTTTTCGCAGGGTGCGGTAATGATCTCACATTCGGGCAGCTTTTCATCATTGCTGTCAAGGTCGCCGATAAGCAGATCGGGCTTTACCCCAAGACTGACGCAGTGCCGATACCCGCCATCCGCCGCGATAACAACAGCTTTCTCAGGGATATGAACACTGCTGTAATCATCAATATCCGCCCCGCCGAAAATAACGCATATCATTTGCCGTTGATCTCCCATTCCTTGATATTTTTCGCTTCCTCAAACATCTGACAATAGCTTTCGTGCCTTGAGCGGGCTATCTCTCCCCTTTTCACAGCCTCGATCACCTTGCAGCCCTTTTCACCGATATGATTGCAGTCGGCAAAGCGGCATTTTCCCTCATATTCCCCGAACTCACGGAAGCAGTATTTCAGCTTGTCCTTTAAAATAACGGCATACTGCATTGTCTCAAAGCTGGAAAATCCGGGAGTATCGGCGGCATAGCCGTCAAATAACCTGTACAGCCTTGAAACACGGGTGGTGTGCCGTCCCCTGCCCAGTTTTCGGCTTATCTCGGCAGTTTTTATCTCAAGCTCGGGAGCAATGTGGTTTAGCAGAGTGGATTTTCCCGCACCCGTATTTCCGGTAAATGCGCATATCCTCCCGCTGATCTTTTCTTTGATGATGTCAAGACCCCCGCCGCTTTCATAATCGCATACTGCAACGATTATGCCGATATTACCGTAAATTTCGGGAATAAGCTCGTTAGCCTTCAGATCAACCTTTGTAACAGCAATGACAGGCTCAATGGATTTATACTCACAAACGGCAATAAACTTGTCCAGAAGGGTGAGATTGGGCGAAGGCTCACAGGTGGAAACTACAAAAACCATAACATCGAGATTTGCCAGCGGCGGACGGATAATGCTGTTTTTGCGCTCGCAGATCTCGCTGATAACATCATCTCTGATAATACAGCGGTCGCCTGCGCATGGGGAAAGACCGTCCTTTCGGAATAGTCCCCTTGCCTTGAGCTTGAGTATTTCTCCGTCCTCAGTTTCCACAGTGTACAGACCGCCCAGTGATTCGAGGATCAGACCCTTGATGCCCTTATCCATATCATCTCTCCATATCAAACAGGCAGGCAGGGCAACCGCCCCACCCGCCTGAATAGCTTAATAATTGTTGATAATGCTGTTCCACCAGTCCTCATAATCGTTATTGTCGATTATATCCACATCGCCGTAGGGATCGGAGAAGCCGGTTGCAAAATTGTCGGTATCGCCCGATATAACAGGAGGCACCGTCTCAGTAGGCTCGGGAACGCCGAACATATTTATGAGAACGTTCTTATCGAATCTTACCTCTGAAACAGCCATGGTATTAAAGTCGATATTGTATTCGCCAAGGATCTCAGTATTGCCCTTTTCGTCAGCGACCTCCACAACAGTTTTCTGAGTGTCGCTTCCCTCAACGGGAATGGATATGGTGGAAACATATCCAATATTGTCAATGGACTGAGTACCCGCAAGATTTCCGCCCACATAAGCATTGAACACAGCCTTGCCCTTCAGACCGTCGGGAACCGCAAAGGTGAGGTTAACAGCCTGCTTAGGCGCCTTGCCCGAGCTGTAGGTGAGGATAATATTCTGCTTGGGGTTAACGATATTGGACTTGCCCTCTGCGTCAAGAGCGGGAATGCTCTGAGCTGTTACCTCACCCGCAGGCTGAGCGGAATCCTCCTCCTGAAGCTGAACGGTGAAGCCGAGAGTTTCAAGCTTGACCTTTGCATCGTCCTTATTCATGCCCACAACATTCGGCATGATGATATCGTATATCTCAGGGCCGAGGCTCACATACATGATTATTGTGGAATTGATCTCCACCTCGGTATTTCTCTCAGGCTCAGTCTTGATAACGGTGTTCTTCTCAGCGTCGCTGTTCTGCATTACAATGCTGACCTTGAGATTATTGCCGTTTATCATGCTCTTTGCGGTGTCCGCAGGGAGAGAATAAACATTCGGCACCATAACCATCTGAGGTCCCTTGCTGACAACAGCCTTGACCTCAG
>JAGBFZ010000257.1 GCA_018110855.1 Oscillospiraceae bacterium | reverse complement strand
TTCATAGTGATTACCTCTTTCCGATTTTATTAAATAATGATGATGGTGTTCTTCTCAAAGAAGATTTACAGACATCGTCCGAATCGGAAGTTGGCTCTCAGCAGCCTGATGAAATATCTGTTCATAGCTTTTTCTCTCCATAATCTTCCTGTCTATCAGGATAGGCTTATTATATCATGCAATTCCTACTATGTCAATAGAATTTATAAGAATTTGTGATATATATGCATAAGCAGAAAGAATTAATGAGATTTTTGTTATTTTTATCCAAAAAGCCTATATGTTCCATAAAACAAAATGCCCGATATCCTGAAAGACCGGATATCGGGCAGATATTACCGAAATAACTATTCATCAAAGCACTGTACCATTTATTTTTTTCCTAATACTTCATCAAGTGCCTCAATAACCTCATTCATATTTATCGGCTTGGAAATAAATCCGTTCATTCCGCACTCTGCAGCAGCCCGACGGTCTTCGTCAAATGCGTTTGCCGTCATAGCAACTATTGGTACAGAAGACAATTCATACTAATCTTTAATCAATATATAGACAAAAGTCAGAAAATATGATATACTAATACTAAACACCCGATGATCTCTCCCAAGCAGCAATGTTAAGTAAAAATACCCAACATATCCATAGCGCTGATTTGCATACCTTCTCATTATAATTATACCACATTCCTCTTAAAAAGCAAGATTTTTTAAAGAATTTTGTCATTTAATGTCAATATAGAAAAATCTTAATCAAATCAGCAGATCCTTCATGTAATTGCTCTGCTTTTTTGAATGCAAGAATCAACACAATTTATTTCTTTGAGTTTCAGAATATAGTTCATACAAATAAAAGTAACTCAATAATTTCGGCACATTTTATATTGTTTTTTGACAAATTTTGTGTTATAATAGAAAAGATAATGTAAGAACGACTGTTAACGCATTTGAGAAAAACCGAAATGCCGGTTCAATGCAGAAAAAATATTAAAAAAAATGAGGGATTAATATGACTATTCAAGAGTGTTATCAGCAGTTTGGCGGTGATTTTGACGAAGTAAAAAATCGTCTGCCAAGTGAGATCCTGATTAAAAAATTCATTGCAAAATTTTTGGACGACAGCAGTTTCTCAGATTTGCATATTGCTATGGAAGAAGGCAACCGTGAGAAGGCTTTTTCTGCAGCGCATACACTTAAGGGCGTTTGTTCCAACCTCAGCATAACCAGGCTGTTTCTTTCCGCTTCAAAGCTTACAGAACTGCTGCGGGTCGGAACGGAGTCTCTCCCTGCGGACGCTGATATTTTTTTTGAAGAGGTCCGGCGTGATTATGAGTTGACGGTAAGCACCATACGCTCCTACTTAGACGATAATAATTAAAATAAAAAAGGAGAAGTTTAATGCAGGCGAAGAAACTTTTTTGCGGGCTGCTTGCAGGTGTTATGGCGGCATCAGTGCTGACAGGCTGCGCAGGTAAGCAGGTAAACTATGATAATGACGGCAGAATATCGATTAGTATGTATATGTGGGACAGGTCTATGTTCAAAGAGCTTTCCCCATGGCTGGAGCAGAAGTTCCCTGAAATTGATTTTACCTTCGTTCAGAGCTACAACACTATGGAATATTACAAGGATCTGCTTGCACGAGGCAAGTCTATGCCGGACATCATTACCTGCCGCCGTTTCTCCCTGAATGATGCTGCTCCTCTTTCCGAGCATCTTATGGATCTGAGCAAGACAGAGGTTGCAGGAACCTTTTACAGCAGTTATCTGGAGGTCAACCGTGAGGAAAGCGGTGCTATCCGCTGGCTTCCTATGTGCGCCGAGGTGGACTGTATTCTGGCAAATAAGGATCTTTTCGATGAGCATAACATCTCTCTGCCCACTAATTATTCCGAGTTCGTGGCAGCCATTGATACCTTCGAGGAAATGGGCATCAAGGGCTTCCAGTCTGACTGGTATTATGACTATACCTGTCTGGAAACCATGCAGGGCTGCGCTATCCCCGAGCTTATGAGCCTTGAAGGCACTAAGTGGCGTATGGCATATGAAAGTGAAACCGCTGACAGTCAGATAGGTCTGGACAATGTTGTATGGCCCAAGGTTTTTGAAAAATACGAACAATTTCTGAAGGACGTCCGTTTTGAGAAGGGCGACGAGGAGCTTCAGTTCACCGAGGTAATGGAGCCTTTCTTTGAAGGAAAGACCGCTATGATACGAAACACTGCAGCTATTTGTGATAGTATCAAGGCTGATAGAGATATGAACTGCGTTATCCTCCCCTATTTCGGAGAAACCTCCGATGACAACTGGGTACTCACTTATCCTATGTGCCAGCTTGCAGTTGCAAAGACGGTGGAAGAGGACGCTGCAAAAAAGGCAGCTGTAAACGAAGTCCTTATGGCAATTTTCAGCGATGAGGGTCAGAAGCACGTTGCCGCAGGCACCTCCGTACTGTCCTACAACAAGGAAGTAAAAATTGATCCCTCACCTGCGCTTGATTATGTTCAGGACTTCATCAACAGCAATCACCTGTATATGCGTCTTGCCTCTACCGAGGTATTTGGTATTTCTCAGGATGTTGGACACAAGATGATGACAGGCGAATATGACGCTAAGAGTGCTTACGAGGATTTCAACTCCCAAATTACCGATTACAAAAATCCGAAAGCAGAAGAGGTGTTGTTCACTCAGAATATGGCATATTCCAATGACTTCGGTGTTCACGGAAGTCAGGCGGCTTCTTCTCTGATGAACACTTTGCGGTATAAAAGCAACGACCAGATAGCTATCGGATATGCAAGCGTTGCAAGCTCCTCTATATACGAAGGTGATTATACCACCCAGCAGGTAAAATGGATCATGACCTTCAGAAACGCTATGTATCGAGGTGAATATACCGGAGCGGAGATAAGACGTATAATGGACTGGCTCGTAAATGTCAAGGAGGACGGCTCCAATCCTATCCGCCACCGCAATCAGATGCCCGTTACCAGCGGTCTTGAATATACCGTTACCGAAACGGAACGAGGAAAGTTTGCTCTGGGAGATATTACGGTAAACGGACAGCCCCTTGAGGACGATACCGTGTACACTGTTCTGCTTGTGGGAGCGGATACATATCTTGAGCATCCCACCTTCTGCAACTGCCCCATGCCTGAGGAC
>JAGBFZ010000256.1 GCA_018110855.1 Oscillospiraceae bacterium | reverse complement strand
GTAATTGCCGAATATGATCGGTACTGCAGATATAACGGTTACGATAAGACATCAACGAATCGTGAGATCAGCAATTACGTTGCAGGGCTTGATGGAGTAAAACGTGACAAGTTTCGTATTGATGGATCAATGCCCCTTAGTGGATTCAAAGGGATAGGACTCAAGCAATAACGTTCGTTCAAAACAATTGTTGGATCAGTAGACCGGGTTTTTGTGTAATTGAGGCAAGATTAGCGAACTTACACAACCTTAAAAAATTTTTATGTTATGAAATCGGGTCTACAAGGTCTACAAAAACCAAAAGGAGTTTTTACAATGAGCAGAATTAACATTTCGATTCCCGAGGACAAAATTCCGCAAATTGATGCAAACGCAAAACTTGCAAAAATGAGCAGAAGCCGCTATATGGTACATACCTGCCTTACCAATCCGCCTGTTGTGATAAAGGGTGCAGACGAGATTTCGAAGATTCTGGGTGAAATCTATTACAAAATCTCCGGCAAGACTTATGACAGCGCCTTTATCAACAAGGCTGTCGATCACATCAGTGATTTGTTTGCCGATGTAATGAACCGTCTTGAGGAGATTAATGGCAACGAAGAGAATTTCGAGGACGAGGCTGCGAATGCCGATGACATCGAAAATGCTCTTGGCTCAGATGTGGACGAATGCATCATCCTTAAAGATGAACCCGATGGTGATTTCAAAGCCGAAAAAAAGCTCAAAAAAGCCATAACCATCGATCCCGGTGACGATGAGCTGATTTGGGAATGAAGGGGGGATCGCTATGATACTAAAAGCGATATGCTGTTCAGGCAAAACCCTCAAAGGAATGGTAGACTACGCTTGTGATGCCGAAAAAACCGATGGATTGATCGGCACATACGGCTGCGGAGAGCGAGATCCTGTCAGAAATATGAAGGCTGTCAAAATCGCTCATAACAAAAACACCGGGATAGAGTGTGCACATTTCGTATTGTCTCCGGCACCCGATGATAATGTCAGTCCTGGTAGAATGCTGGAGATAACACGGAAATTTGCAAGCCACTTCAAAAAGTTTCAGTCTGTTTTTGCAGTTCATCAGAACACAGATGTGATACATTCTCACATAATACTAAACAGTGTGGGTACTGACGGAACTCGTTTCAGACAGTATAAGACTCAGCTTGCTGAGCTCAAGAATTTTGTGAGCAACTGCATTTGTCCCAAGTATGGCATCAGCGGAATAACAGGCTGCGTTATTAAGACAAATATCAGCTCTGATGAGGATATGGAATTTACCGAAGATGATCTGAACAAGTTGACGGTCGATACTTTTTCACTTGTCTGTAATGAAGCATATGCTTCGGATTGTGATGACGATGAATGGCATAACCCGTTCGATACGGGCGATGATGACCGATATGATTGGGAATATCAGGACGA
The DNA here is from genome assembly GCA_018110855.1 of Oscillospiraceae bacterium. Classification (GTDB taxonomy): domain Bacteria; phylum Bacillota; class Clostridia; order Oscillospirales; family Ruminococcaceae; genus Huintestinicola. The sequence goes on along the minus strand of JAGBFZ010000256.1, from coordinate 2,770 downwards.
TGACATTTTTTATAATGAAAGGATGAGTACTATGAGCTATGGAATCACAAATTTTTCCGCAAATAATCAGCCTGCATTGGCTGATTGCAAGCGGATAAGGGTGTTCAATCAGTTCAATATCAATGCGGAAACAGCAGAAGAAGCTTCGAAATATACGAAGAGACTCTTATCGGCTATTCCCGAATATATCAATGAATGTGACCGCAGATGTGGCGGCAAGGAAAATATCGATGTCATAAACAATTTCAATGTTTACGTAGATAGCAGTCCCTCAGCAGAGCCCGATTATCAGGACGATGATGAGGAGGATTACTTTCCCGAGTGAAATTACGACCGCAATATTTTCTGACTGAAGCTATTATGCTTTGCGGCAGAAATACAGTGATCGGATCTATTAGTCCGATCACTGCAGATTTGCTGTATTTCTTACGATTTATTGGTAATAGGAACAGAGAGCACATAATCTCGGCGCCGAATTATCTCAAAATCGAACTATATATTCTAAGAATAGATGGGAGGTGCGAATATGAGCGAAAAACTTCGAGACGCTTATACATTAATGCTGAAGGAATATCCCGATATCCTCACGACAAAGGATCTTAAAAAGATTCTGAACCTTAGTTCCAGAAAGGTTTATGAACTTATTCACAAAGGTCAAATTGTGGTTATTCCTTGCGGACGTACTATCAGAGTCGCTAAGCTATCAGTAATCGCTTATATGCTTAATATTAGCAGTGATGCTGCTTAGTCGAATCATCCTGATCTGTGAAAATATTTTTCACAGATCAGGAAATTTATTGCAAAATTTATTTCAAGGAGGTATTCCCATGACAGGCAGTATTCAGATCAAGGGACAAACGATATACGTCGTTGTATCCTATAAGGACAGATATGGCAAAAAGAAGCATAAATGGATCTCCACTGGCTTGAAGGAAGGCGCCGGGAAACGGCGCATTGAGGAAAAGCGGAAGGAGATCATAAGGGATTTTGAGGAAGAATACAGTAAAATGAAATACACGGAGTGGGGTGGAGTGCTTCTTAACACCAGAGTGAAATTTCTCAAATTCCTGGACGTATGGCTTGAGACTATCAAGCCGTCATTGTCGGTTACGACATATACGGGGTATTGCAAGAACATTCGCAAGGTCAAGAGGTATTTCGAGCAGTACGATCTGTACCTTGATCAGCTGAAACCCGCTCATATACAGGCGTTTTATAACACCTTGTCAGCTGAGGGGCTTTCATCCAACACCGTTATCCACGTCCATGCCAATGTACACAAAGCTTTGAGCTTTGCTGTAAAGCAGGAACTGATTGCTTCTAATCCTTCGGAAAAGACCGAGCGTCCCAAGTATGTGAAATATGTTGCAAGCTTCTATAATAAGGAGGAGCTTACAAAGCTCTTCGAGTGCTTCAAAGGTGACAGAATGGAGCTTTGCGTACATATTGCCGCATACTACGGACTCAGGCGCAGTGAGGTGATCGGGCTGAAATGGGATGCTATTGATTTTAAGAACAAAACCATCTCCATGAAGCACAAGGTGATCAATGCATATAACGGTAATGGAGAGGAGCTTATCGCAGAGGACAAGCTGAAAAATGCCTCAAGCACACGAGTTCTTCCACTGATACCTCACATCGAAGAGCTTCTTCTGGAGGAACAGCGCAAGCAGGAATATTACCGCAGCCTGATCCCCAAGGGGTACAACAGGGACTATCTTGACTACATTTGCCTTGACAACATGGGAAATCTGATATCGCCCAACTATGTTTCCGACCATTTCAGACACATGATCAAAAAGCATAACCTCAAAAAGATCCGTTTCCATGACCTGCGACATTCCTGTGCCAGCCTGCTTCTGGCAAGCGGGATTTCTATGAAACAGATCCAGGAGTGGCTGGGACACTCCACCTACAACGTAACGGCAAATTTCTACAGCCACCTGGACTACAATTCCAAAATCGCGTCTGCCGAAGCTATCAACAAGGCTTTGGGTTAAAATATCCGCTCTCAGCGATGGGAGCGGATATTTTTTTGCAGAAAAGGGCAAGAAGAACGGATACTGTGCCGAATCACCTTTGTTATGACTTTTCAAAATTGAGGCTGTTTTGTATGAAAACATCTTGACAAGGTATATATTATGATATATACTAATAACAAGGAGGCGATATTATGATGACTGCAAAGATTTTTGAAAATGGAAGAAGCCAGGCTGTAAGACTGCCAAAGGAATACAGATTTTCGTCTAACGAGGTTGCTGTTAATAAAATAGGTAATATTGTGATGCTTATGCCTATTGAAGAGGCTGAAAATAAATGGGCTATGTTTTCACAGGCATTAGATATGTTTTCCGATGATTTTATGGAAGACGGCAGAACTGATTTTTCACCACAGAAAAGAGAAGAATTATGAGATATATGCTTGACACGAATATATGCATCTATGCTATCAAGCACAGACCGCCGCAGGTGCTCGAACGTCTGAAGGAGCATGAGCCATCAGAGATCTGCATATCCGCAATAACCTATGCCGAGCTTGTTCATGGAGTCGAAAAAAGTGCGGCAGTGGAGAAAAACAGACTTGCACTTACCCTGCTTTTATCGAATATTGAAATAATTGATTTTGACAGTAATGCTGCCGATGAGTATGGTAATATCAGAGCTGCACTTGAAAAAGCAGGAACCCCTATCGGTCCGCTTGACATGATGATAGCAGGGCATGCAAGGTCGCTTAGTTACACAGTTGTGACCAATAATGTTCGTGAGTTTG